>NZ_AKIX01000140.1:0-424 GCF_000282075.1 Brevibacillus sp. BC25 | reverse complement strand
AGCGCGTCTGCCATTCCGCCACGACCGCATATGAAGTTCTATCTCTTGTTTTAAAAACTGGTGAGCCATGAAGGACTCGAACCTTCGACCCTCTGATTAAAAGTCAGATGCTCTACCAACTGAGCTAATGGCTCTCGAAAAATGGCTGGGGTACTAGGATTTGAACCTAGGAATGACGGAGTCAAAGTCCGTTGCCTTACCGCTTGGCTATACCCCAACAACCCGCAAAATAAAAAATGGTGGGGAGAGACGGATTCGAACCGCCGAACCCGGAGGGAGCAGATTTACAGTCTGCCGTGTTTAGCCACTTCACTATCTCCCCAAGCTTGTCCTTCAAAAGCAAACGTTATTCAACTTTTAAAGAAAAAGTGGTGCCGGCAATAGGACTTGAACCCACAACCCCCTGATTACAAGTCAGGTGCTC
>NZ_AKIX01000139.1:0-505 GCF_000282075.1 Brevibacillus sp. BC25 | reverse complement strand
GGCGGCAGCATCTGCCGATAGCGTTCTGGAATCATGTTGTCACCGCCATGGTTAGAGTCGATACAGAGTCAGCAGGCACCGTCAAATTCAATTCCGCGCCGTTTAAGGTGTAGCCAGTGAAATCTATTACCCCATCCACGAAAAAGAGCGCCCCGATCTGCTGGTACACGATCTGAGAACGCCCTTTTAGGTAGGTTTTGATTTGCGTAGTAATTTGGTCTTTGACCTTCTCGATTTCCGCATCTGGTCGCAAAGCGAGTTTTACAGCGATAGTCACCGGATAAACGTTCGCTGGCAGTACCTGCAAGTCGTGCAAGGCCCTTCGTTTGTCTTCCAGTTTCGTCCGTACACTCGTAGCCAGTTCCTGCCCTGCAGGATTGCCTGTCAGGTCTGTGATATACACATCAATAGATAGGTCATGTCGTGCCTTCTCGATGGCAACGGCTCCACCTACCCCGCCAACATTTCGTGCCCACCGCTCGTAGTCTTGGCGTCTGCCGTCTCC
>NZ_AKIX01000138.1:0-19180 GCF_000282075.1 Brevibacillus sp. BC25 | reverse complement strand
TACCAGGTGTCCCTAAGATCTTCGCTTATTTCTCCTGTTTCCTCTACGAGCTTTCCGTGTGATCCGAATTTTAATTGCCTTAAAAGATTGAAGAATGTCATGAGTAACGACAGAGAAGAATATTTCCAGGCGTAGCGACTTGTGGAGTCCTACCGAGCGGAGAAGGGATGAGTGGGAAATAGAAACGCAACGTGCCCGCGCTACGAAGCGGCTACCACTTTTGCGTTTCCCCGCGAATCCCTTCGGAGCGGACAGTCTTAACCCCCAGCAGGACGGAGCCTGGAGCCTAGCATGGAAATATTCTTCTCTCCACTACAGCTTCCCGATAGAAAAAAAGGGCAGGACTGTTGTCCCCCCTTTATGCTTGATTCTCCATCAATTGCTGTAGCTTCTTGATCCCACGGAAGTGCAGGATTTTCACCGAAGCCTCTGTCTTACCCAAAATTTCCGCGATCTCATTCATTCGCAAATCTCCGAGATAACGCAGGGCGATCACATTGCGCTGATCCTTTGTCAGCGTGTGCACCTTATCCCACAAGCCCTCGGTTGTCTCCTGATTCAGAAGGCACTCCTCCGGCAGCTTATCTGTTGCGACCATATTGCTAAATGTGTCCTGATCTACCGGACTCTCCCGCTTCTTGCGCATGTAGTCAATTAAAGCATTGTGCGCAATTCGGAAAATCCAGGCGCCAAAAGGATGGCGGCCATCGTACTGCTCAAGCTTGGAGTACACCTTAATAAAAACAGTCGTTGTCAGGTCTTCCACATCCCAGACGTTTTTTACCCGGTAGCGGAAATAGCGATATATTTTAGTAGAGTAATCTTCGTAAATTTGTTGGTGACTTAATTTTGGATACATGATTGCTGTCGTCATAATCGATCTCCCGTTTCGTGATCCGTATGAATTGATTTCATTGTACGGTCGAAACGAAGCAGGAACCATCGAGTTATATTTCAGGAAGCTTACACTTTTGTAAGGTACTTATGGGCTCGTTGTAAGCTCGCACAAGTAGGTACGGAAGTGGTTTCATATTGGTTACAACTTTCAAAAGAAATCTTTAAAAATTTCTTAAGGAATTTTTTAAGTTGTCTTCAAAACCGTTGTGGTGGGGGAGAAATCCTGCCGCATGTTTTCTGGTTTACTTTCGCATCAGTTCGCTCAGTACAGTTATCAATGATATTCATAACCTTTTGCTATTGAAAAGATATGGGTATCAGTTAGTTCTCCGGAGTCATTTAGGTTAACATTGCGTAAAGTACCCTCCAACGTAAAACCCGCCTTCTTAGCTACAGCTATACTTGCGTCATTCCGAGTATCACAGCGAATTTCAAGACGGTTAGCTTCCAACTCAGAAATGGCAAAGTCAACGATACCTTTTACTGCCTCTGTCATTAGACCCTCACCAGTACGCGATGTGCGTAGCCAATATCCAATTTCAAATTTGCGTACATACCAATCAAAGCGATGGAGTCCACTACTGCCCACAAACTGCCCTGTGTTCTTTTCAAATATATGTAGCACTAAATCTGTGCGCTCTAGGAAATTGAGCCGGGCCTTACGTACGTAGGCTTCCGAATCGTCAATGGATGGGAGGTTTTTTACAAACGGAAGCCAGGGGCTCATTTCATTTACACTCTCACGTATCGCTTCATTTACAAATTGACCATCACCCCATTGCGGTGCTCTAATCAATAATCGCTGAGTTTCTAAATGTTCCGGAAAAGAGAGTAGTAATGGATTCATATTAGTCCTCCTTCTATCGGAGTGAGTTTCCAATAATAGTAACCGCTTGACCGCTTATTGACAATTGAAGGTAACACTACCAGTTAGTTTAACAATACTGTGTTAAACCTTAAAATTTAAGAACACTTAGTAGCAATTTCTCAATCTTGAACTCACTTTCAGGGTTCTTAAAAAGCTGCGCTTCTCCCCCACCAAGGCTACTATATAAAAAGAAACGCCCCCGAAAAAATTCGAGGGCACTTACATTTAAATCAATCCAAGACGTTGGAAAATCGTATCCACATGCTTCAGGTGGTAACGGTAGTCAAAGCACTCATCCAGCTCTTCCTTGGACAGTGTGGAGCTTACCGTTGCATCCTCCTCAACGATCGCACGGAAGGAACGTTGCTCTTCCCACGCCTGCATCGCACGAGGCTGTACCGTATCATAGGCTTGCTCGCGGCTCATGCCTTTTTCGATCAGCTTGAGCATCACTTGCTGCGAGTAGATCAATCCAAAGGTACGGTCCATATTGCGCTTCATGTTCTCAGGGAACACCGTCAAGTTTTTCACGATGTTCATGAAACGGCGCAGCATGTAGTTCAATGCTTGCGTCGCATCTGGCAAAATCACGCGCTCCGCAGAGGAGTGAGAAATATCCCGCTCATGCCAGAGGGAAACATTTTCATAAGAAGTGAGCATGTGTCCACGGATGACACGAGCCAGACCGCAAATATTTTCACTGCCGATTGGGTTACGCTTGTGTGGCATTGCGGAAGAACCTTTTTGTCCTTTGGCAAATGCCTCTTCCACCTCGCGCATTTCGCTCTTTTGCAGACCGCGAATTTCTGTCGCGAATTTCTCCAAAGAGGTTGCGATCAGTGCCAATGTCGCCATGTACTCGGCGTGGCGATCACGCTGCAAGGTTTGGGTCGAGATAGGCGCTGCAGACAGCCCCAGCTTCTCGCACACGTACGCTTCCACGAACGGATCGATGTTTGCGTATGTTCCAACTGCGCCAGAGATTTTACCGAACGCCACTTCTTGTTTCGCAGCCTGAAAACGCGCCAGATTGCGCTTCATTTCTTCATGCCACAGGGCCAGCTTCAAACCAAAAGTTGTAGGCTCCGCATGTACGCCATGTGTTCTGCCCATGCAAACCGTATCCTTGTGCTCACGAGCTTTGTCAGCCAAAATCTCGATGAAGTCTTGGATATCACCCTCCAAAATCTCGTTCGCCTGACGTAGCAGGTAGGACAGAGCAGTATCCACCACATCTGTAGAAGTCAGTCCGTAATGCACCCACTTCTTTTCTTCGCCCAAGGTTTCCGATACCGCACGGGTAAACGCCACCACATCATGGCGTGTCTCTTCTTCGATCTCATAGATTCTGTTCATGTCAAAAGTAGCTTTTTCCCACAGCTTTTTCACGTCTTCCTCAGGAATGACGCCCAGCTTGGACCATGCTTCACACGCGAGAATTTCTACTTCCAGCCACGCTTTGAATTTGTTTTCTTCCGTCCAAATGGCGCGCATTTCCGGTCGGGAATAACGTTCGATCATGATAATACCTCCGATGTATTCGTCCAGATTTTCAGCTCATCAATCAGGGTGAGCGCTTCTTCTACAGTAGGGGCGAGCACATTGATATGCCCCATTTTCCGCTTGGCCTTGCTCTCTGCTTTTCCGTACAAATGGAGCTTGGCTGTGCGCGGCAGCTTGTCGATCTGATCGATGACAGGCTGTAGATGCTCTCCCAAAATATTAACCATCACGACGCTCGAGAGCAACTCTGTAGATCCCAAAGGCAGATTGCAAACCGCCCGAACATGCTGCTCAAACTGCGAGGTGACACAAGCATCCATCGTAAAATGCCCGGAGTTATGCGGCCGAGGCGCCAATTCATTGACATACAGCTGACCATCTTCGGTCAAAAACAGCTCAACGGCAATGAGGCCGACCACATCCAGCTTTTCTACAATCGTGCGAGCAATTTCTTCCGCACGGACTGCTACTTCAGCCGAAATACGAGCAGGTACGATGCTCAAATGCAGGATGTTTTCCTGATGAATATTTTCTGACACAGGAAAAACAGCCAGTTCTCCCGCAGGATTGCGTGCAGCAATAACAGACAGCTCCATTTGGAATGGTACAAATTGTTCCACGATCAGCTCTGTACCTGCTTTGGACAACGTTTCATATGCCTCCGCCAGCTCAGCCTCGCTTCTCAATACCCATTGCCCTTTACCGTCATAGCCACCAGTTGCCGTCTTCATGACAGCAGGCAGTCCCAGTTCACGCACAGCGTCCTGCAAATCCTCCAAGCTGTTCACGACACAAAACGGAGCAACAGGAATGCCGATTTCGCGAATGGCGGTCTTTTCCCGAATCCGATTCTGGGTGATACGCAAAAGACGGCTCCCCTGCGGTACATAAGCGCGGCTCTCCAACACTTCAGCGACCTGCGCATCGACATTTTCAAATTCATAGGAGATAACATCGCTGACCGAGGCAAGCTGCATCGCTGCTTCTACATCATCGTAGCTGGCAACAATTTGCCGATCAGCCGTTTGGCCGCATGGAGCGTCTGCTGTCGGGTCCATTGTAACAAAGCGGTAGCCCATAGCTCGTCCCGCAAGAGCAATCATCCGTCCAAGCTGTCCTCCGCCGAGTATTCCTAGGGTCGATCCTGGTTTGATTTGCTTACGGTCTTTGGTTGTCATTCGAGTTCACTAGCCTCCAGCACCTTATTGCGTACATCATCACGTCTTTGCATGAACCGCTCTTGTACGTCTGGATATTTGATCCCCAAAATTTGCGCAGCCAATAACCCAGCATTGATGGCTCCAGCTTTTCCGATCGCAACCGTCGCCACTGGCACGCCACCTGGCATTTGCACAATCGACAAAAGCGAGTCGAGACCATTCAAGTTGGATGATTTCACCGGGACACCAATGACAGGCAACGCTGTCTTGGCAGCTACCATTCCTGGCAAATGAGCTGCCCCGCCCGCACCCGCAATAATGACTTCCAAGCCGCGGCTTTTCGCGGTCTCGGCATACGTAAACATCAAGTCTGGCGTTCTGTGTGCAGACACGACCTTCTTTTCGTACGGTACCTGCAATTCGTCTAAAATTGCGCAAGCTTCCTTCATCGTTTCCCAGTCTGACGTACTGCCCATAATGACTCCTACCAAAGGCTGTAGCATGAACCATTCGCCCCCTACGTTTTGTAACATCAGAAGAAAACCCAACCGACTAACGGGCTTTTCGCGCCGCTCTCATCGCCTGGGCTATTCGAACTCGTTTTCTCTCAACATATTCAGTGTAGCAGGGAGAAAGTTTGCCTGTCAACCTCGTTTCCGAACATTTAAAAATGAAATATCAAAAATTATTCGTGTTTGCCTTTTTCTATCCAATTGTTTGCCGCTTCTGCTTTCTCTAGCTCAACCCGAAGCCAATAATCCAAAAAGGGACTGGCATCCGCCCCGGCAGTTGTAGTCAATAGCGCTGTGATTTGCTCCCCATTTGCCTGCTTGTATTGATGATCTCGTACATATTGACGCAACACCTGATGCAGTCGTTCGACTCCCCATTGTTCTTTCAAGTTCCACCACATGGCACCAGCTCGCCCATAAACGAGGTCATTGTAGCTCCTCCAGTCTGGGAAAGCCTCCACGGATGACTTCGCAGTTACTCCTTGGTTCGCATATCCTTCCGCTGCACGTGCTTGGCCTAGCCGCATCTGAATATACGCTTGTGATTGTGCGGGGGACTTTTGCTGCAAAAATACCATCGTCGCATAATCCGTCAGTCCCTCATCCAGCCAAGCCTCTCGCACCTCGTCGTTTCCGACCAACCCGTAAAACCACTGATGTGCCGTTTCGTGCGCTACGATCGCTTCCCCCATGGTATCGCTACGGTCAAAATACTCCTGGGCAATAAAGACGAGGCTCGGGTATTCCATCCCGCCAAAGAAGCCGCCTGTTTTGACAACATCGTATTCCTTATACGGGTACACCCCGAACTGTTTTCCGTAATAGTCGAGAGACTCCCTAGCAGTCTCATGTATTCGTTCTACGTTTTGCGGGTCATCACTTTTCTGCACCCACGTACGTACGATGGTTTCCCCGACCTTGCCAGATATGGGCTGGTACGTATCGTCCATGACAACAAGGGCAAAATCCCGAACGTTCCATGCGTCCACCTCATAGATTTTTAGCCGTTGCGGTCTCGTCTCGGTGATAACAGCCACGCTCTCCAATCCACTCGTAGCAAGCTGGTACCCCTCTGATAACTGCACACGCAAATGATAATTCGCCACATCCGAGTAAAAAGGATCGCCAATCGCGGAATAAGGATCGAGCCGCCAGCCTCCTGCATCCTTGACCGCCAGGATCGGTAGCCAGTTGCCCAGCCACATCGCATGATCATGGTAAGACATTCGCCCGTTGTTATAAGGAACCTCGAGCTGAAAATTCATATCCACCACCATCTCAGCAGACGATGTTCTTGCGGGAAGGGGCACTTGTAAAAGCGTATTGCTCTTTCCTGCATACTGTACGCCGACACTTTTTCCGTTCACCCGTACTTCGCCTATCTTGATACCACCAGGCTCACGCTGTTTGCCCAGCACAACCTCCCAGTTCTCTCCACTGAGAGCAGCATTCGCAGAAAAAGCATTGGGATATAAATGAAAAAAAGCTTGGTCATCTTGTGGGACAAAACGAGCCGTCAGCATGCCTTTCACCACGTGCTTGTTCATATCGATTTGTACGTCGGCCTTGTAAGTGACTGCAGCCTGCCTGTGATTAATCGGCACAATCTCCTGAGCATCTAAGCCAGCCTGCCCTATCCAAGGTCGGACGGTCAAGAATACAGTCAAAACAACTCCTACTGCCACGATGACCACCCAATGCTTCCGCCACATCGTGATCCCCTGCCTTCGATTACTTCTTCTGATGCTTGAGACGTTGGCGCTCCAGCCAAGCTGCTGCCTGTTCCTGCTGGGACATGTCTACTTTCAACCAATAATCCAAGAAAGCACTCGCATCTTCTCCTGAGATCTCAGATAGAAAAGCTTCCCATTCCTTTCCGGTCACAACCTGATAACGGTACTTCTCGACATACTGCTTCAATACGTCATGTACCCTTTCTTCCCCCCACGCTCCCTGCAATAGCCACAGCATCGAGGACGGACGGGAATAGACGAGATCACTATAACTCTGATTATCAGGAAATGCAGACAGTGCTTGCCAAGGACGCTGTTCCTCTGCCACGTAATATTGAACAGAGGTGCCCTGCTCTAGCCGTCTGCGCACCCGTTCTGCTCCCATCAGCGGGTCTTGCTGAGATAAATACGAGAGCGTCACGTACTCCGTGAATCCCTCATCCAGCCATGCTTCCTTTACCTGATTATTTCCGAGCAAGCCGTAAAACCACTGATGTGCCGTCTCGTGGACAACTGTGACGATACCTGTTTCTTCCCCAGAAAAGAAATGACGTCCATCAAGAAAGACCAATGCAGGATACTCCATTCCATTAATCGAGCCACCAGTCCTTACCACATCGTATTCGGTATATGGATAGGCACCCAATTGATCATGAAAATAGGCGAGAGACTTCGCTGCTGCTTCATGAATCTGCTCAGTAGTTGCCGGATCATCTGTTTTCCGCCACCATGTTCGGACGACTGTTTCGCCCACTTTTGTTTCCATTTGCTGATAGGAGGCATCCATAACGACTAGGGCAAAATCCCTCACATTTTCTGCACCGAGCTGTATCGTCTTTTCTCCCTCACGAGCAGAAACCTGTTTCGCAGCCCTGTCTGGCGCTGTGCTCGCCAATTGATAGTCTTTTGGCAGCGTCACGTTCACCTCATAATCTGCGTTCTCACTGTAAAATGGATCACCGACAGGCTCGTATGGATCGAGATGCCAGCCTTCCTTGTCGTACACTGCAAGAACCGGGAGCCAGTTCCCCAGCCAGATCGATTGGTCATCGTACGACATCCTGCCGTCGTTTCGCGGAAGAGTCATCTCGAACTCCATCACAATCTTTCGTGAGCCCGGCTCTCCTTCTAGAGGCACTTCGAGTATGTTCAGGTCTTTCGTCTTTTTGCCGACAACCGCTACTCCATCGACCAAGAGCTTTTTATTAGTGTATGAGCCAAGCGTTGGGCCATTGCCTAAAAGTTCCTCCCATAGCATGCCTTGATGCTCTTCTGTAAATACGTTCGGGTAAAGATGGAGATAAGCACGAGCAGGGTCTTTTGTCCAAAAGGTAATCGTTACGGTTCCTGTTACTTCTTTCTTGATTGGATCAATTCGCACATCAGCCTGATAGAGTGGTTTATGCGTAAGCGCAGTACCCTCCTCAGCATTTACAGGCAACATCCACGTCAAAAACACTAAGCTACAACCGACCATTGAGACCCATTTCTTCACGCCATCTCCCCCTTTTCTCTACTGTACAAAAAATGGAAGAAAAAGACTATCTTTCCTCTTTAGCCTGATAGCTTGTCGGACAGCCACTTTCCAACCAACTCCAAAGGAACCGATTGTTCCGTTCCCTCTCGCATATCTCGAACGACGACCTGCCCACTGTTCACTTCGTTTTCCCCATAGATCAAGGCAAAAGCAAAGCCTTCTTTGTTTGCATAATCGAGTGCTTTTTTCAGTCGTCTACCTGTTAGCTCCAGCTCGACTCTGATGCCGCTCTCGCGCAATCGATTGGCCAAGCCCAGACTGGATGCTTCTGTCCCGAGGGGAATGACGAGTACATCGGCAGCTTTCTGCTCTTCCGTGTTGCGATTTACCAACGCTGCAAGAATGACATCCAATCCAAACGAAATCCCTACAGCGGGATACTCTCTTCCATCATCCAAAAGCCGACCGATGATCTGATCGTAACGTCCCCCACTGCCGATACTGGACGTCATACTTCCATCCTGCAAAAAGATCTCATACACAATCCCCGTGTAGATCCCTAAGCCCCTTGCCAAAAATGGCGAGAAACGAAGCTCCCCACCCACACCAGCTCCTTTTACATAGGCAAGCATATCGCGCAGCTCCCGAATCCCTTCCTGAACTAGCTGGGATGTAAAACGCTCTGCCAACAAATCCAGGGTAATCACACCTTCTTGCAAGAAAGACGTAATCGCCAAAACGAGTGGCTCCTCGACGTTTCGCTCCCGCAAGTCATCCCGCACTCCGTCCACGCCGATTTTCTCGAGCTTATCCAGCGACAGCATGACATCCCCTGCCCGCTCTACGGGAACTCCCAGCTCCTGAAGCACCCCAGATAACAGCTTGCGGTTGTTGACCTCAATGTACACGTCTAACCCCAGCCGCTTGAATGCCTCAAACGCCATACTGAGCAATTCTGCTTCAGCCAGCACCGATGTCGTTCCCACGATATCGACATCGCATTGAATGAATTCGCGCAAACGCCCAGTTTTTACTGGACCGTCCCGAAATACTTTTCCGATCTCATACCGCTTGAACGGCATCCGCATCTCAGGATTCATGCCCACTACCTTCGTCAACGGTACAGTCAAATCATAGCGCAGGCCAAGCTCTCTATCTCCTTGGTCGCTCAAGCGATACACTTCCTTCAAGATTTCATCTCCGCCACCGTACTTGGATGCCAGTAATTCGTAGTGCTGCAGCATAGGCGTCTCCAACGGTTTGCAGCAGTATGTCTCGAATACAGCTTCGAGCGTCCGTCGTATCCAATTTCGTTGCATTTGCTCCTGCGGCATGAAATCTTTTGTGCCTTTTACCGTTTTTAATACTTCGTTTTCCATGAGGAACACCCTTTCTTTTTTCAGATAGAGAAAACCAAAAAAGCCATGCAAGGCAACTTCCTGCCCGCATGGCTTCCTAAATACACCACCGCAGGCACGAAGCACAAGAAGCGCTTGCACCTGCGGAAAAATTTCCGAAGATACAAACGCTCTACGTGTGGTGATGCTGTTGAAGGAACATGTTTAGACCTGTCATGAGAATCAGTCCATCCTTCCGTGAAAAAAGATTTTTCCTATCATAGCGCAAAAAAAGCTCCCCGTCCAGTAGACGAAGAGCTAGCTTCATTCCCAAAAAATTCTATTCGCGCAACCAGATGAAGTACGCCAGGAAGACGAAGAACAGCACATACATCGCCGGATGCACTTCACGAGCCTTGCCCTTCATTACCTTCATCACCGGATAAACGATGAAGCCCGTCGCAATACCTGTTGCAATACTGTAAGTCAGCGGCATCAACAAAATCGTGAGGAACGCAGGGAACGCTTCATCCAGGTCATCCCAAGCCACTTTTGCAATGTGAGAAGCCATCAGAACACCGACGATAATGAGTGCTGGTGCCGTAACCGCTGGTGTCACAATTGCGAGAATCGGCGAGAAGAACAACGCCAGAAGGAACATAATCCCTGTGACAACTGCGGTAAATCCGGAGCGTCCGCCTGCCGCTACCCCTGCTGTCGACTCAACATAAGCCGTAGTGGTAGATGTACCGAGTACCGCACCTGCCATACCTGCAATCGCATCGGAAGCGAGTGCTTTTCCTGGACGTGGCAAATTGCCGTCTTCGCGAAGCAGTCCCGCTTGGTTTGCTACACCCAAGAGCGTACCCGTCGCATCGAAAAAGTCTACAAACAAGAATGTCAACACAACAATCAGCATGTTCATGGTGAACAAAGCGGATGGATCACCGAGATATTGGAACGCAGCACCGAATGTAGGAGCAAGGCTCGGTGGTGCAGAAACGACTTGCTCAGGCAGATTCACCAGTCCGAAAAACATCCCGGTAATTGCCGTAATCAACATTCCGATAAAGATACCTGCATTGATTTTGCGAGAAAGTAGAATGACCGTCACGATCAGACCAAACACCGCAAGCAATGCATTTTTCGCTGCCAAAATTGCTTCCGGCTTCATGCCCTCGTGATAGAAGGTCAGATGTCCCAGTGCTACGAAGGTGGCATCATTTGCTACGATAATACCCGCGTTTTTCAAACCGATAAACGCGATAAAAAGACCAATCCCTGCCGAAACTGCGTATTTCAAGCTCTGTGGAATCGCTTTGATGATCGCTTCACGAACACCTGTCAGAGACAGAATCAAAAAGATCGTACAAGAAAGGAATACGCCAGCCAAAGCCTGTTGCCAAGGAATTTGCATCGTCAGAACGACGGTATAAGTGAAAAATGCGTTCAAACCCATCCCCGGAGCTTGACCGATCGGCAAACGTCCGAGAATACCCATTAACAGTGTACCGAGAGCAGCAGCCAAAGCTGTTGCGGTAAAGACAGCCCCAAATTCAGGATAGTTTGCTTTTAAATCTGGCGGCAGATCAGCACCACTGAGAATGAATGGATTGACAGCCAAGATATAAGCCATTGCCAAAAAAGTAGTGATACCTGCGATGATTTCGCGACGGTAATTGGTGCCTAGCTTGTCAAACTCGAAATACTTCCGCACCTATAAGTCCCCCCATACTAATCTTGTTGCAAAAAATAGTCTAACTGTTTTTTGCCGACCGTAAAAGAAAAACGTTGAGACGTTTTTCACAAAAAAAAGGCCGGACGCTATTATCATGCGCCTCGCCTTCAAACAAAACACTCCGGGAATAATTCCAAATATAATAACAAAATCAGATCCCGATGACATTTTGTTCGTAGCCAGGTCGATAACGGCGACCATGTAGAAACTCTCGAGCCATATTCTCAAGAATATACGAACCTTCCTATATTACCTGCTCACATTGAGAAGTGTATCAGGTGACATAGGGAATGTCAACGAAAATACGAACATTCATTTTTAAAAGGAGTTTAATATCCGGATATTTTCCTAGAAGGCCTGTGTTATACTTCATAACTAGATGGAGGAGATCCAAAATGAGCTATATGGATGCTTGGGAGCAAATAATAGCGGAGCAGGAACGAGAACGTGACCGGCTTCGAGTCAATCGAATCACCGTAAGGGTCGACGATAAGAAAAAGAGCAAACGCAACGTTCATCAAAAGGAAAAAGTCATCGAATATGGCTTTGTAGAACGTGATTTGTATGATGAGAATCTATTTGGAAGGTTTGAACTCTATTTCGCCGATCGCGACGCTCTTCTCCAGCAAGATCGGTTTGGAGATGAAATTGCTTTTGGTGAGCTTGCAGATGAACATGCAGTTGCCACGGCAATCTTCTCCTATTTAGCGGAACACTATTCTCAGTTTTTAGAGGAAACTCCCTTCGCTATCAGTTATAACCCTATTGCAGAAGCTTGGATTATCGAAGGAACTCTTCCTCCTGGATGGCTAGGCGGAGTCATTTATATTGCTCTTGCAAAAGAAAATGGAGAGCTTCTCATGATGTATGGAACGAGATAATTGGTCATAAAAAAAAACTCTCTTTTATTCGCAAAACACGCAAATAAAAGAGAGTCATTTTTTGTTCCTATTCCCACTCAATTGTTGCTGGTGGTTTGGACGTTACATCATACACAATGCGGTTTACATTGTCTACTTCATTCACGATACGCACAGAGATTTTCTCCAATACATCCCACGGAATGCGCGCCCAGTCAGCGGTCATACCATCAATGGACGTTACTGCACGAATTCCTACTGTGTAAGAATACGTACGAACATCTCCCATTACACCTACGGTCGTCATGTTTGGCAAAGCCGTGAAGTACTGCCAGATTTCCCGATCGAGACCTGCCTTGGCAATCTCCTCACGCAAGATCGCATCGGATTCACGAACGATCTTCAGTTTTTCTTCTGTCACTTCACCCAAAACACGAATGCCGAGGCCTGGTCCTGGGAATGGCTGACGCCAAACAATCTCATCTGGCAAGCCCAGTTCTGTACCTAGTTTACGTACTTCGTCTTTGAACAAGGTTTTCAATGGTTCAATCAACGTGAACTTCATGTCTTCTGGCAAACCGCCTACGTTGTGGTGCGATTTGATCGTTTGTGCAGTTGCTGTTCCACTCTCCACGATATCGGTGTACAGCGTACCTTGTGCCAAGAAGTCCATATCCGTCAGCTTCGTAGCTTCTTCATCGAATACATAAATGAACTCGTTACCGATGATTTTGCGCTTTTGCTCTGGGTCAGATACACCTTTGAGCTTGCTCATGAAGCGCTCACGAGCATCGATCTTGATCACTTTCATGGAGAATTTCTCAGAGAATGTCTCCATTACCCCTTCTGCTTCCCCTTGACGCAGAAGACCGTGGTCAACGAACATGCACGTCAATTGATCGCCAATCGCTTTGTGAATCAGCGCTGCTACTACGGAAGAATCCACACCGCCGCTCAACGCACACAGTACTTGCTTGTTGCCAACTGTTTCACGAATGCGAACCAACTCGTCCTCGATGAACGTGGTCATGCTCCAAGTCGCTTCACATCCACAAATGTTGAACAAGAAGTTTCCGATGAACTCAGTACCTTTTACGGTATGAACTACTTCTGGATGGAACTGTACGCCGTACAGCTGGCGCTCAGGGTTGCTAATCGCAGCTACTGGGCAGCTGTCGCTTACCGCATCAATGACAAATCCGGTTGGGAGCTCTACTACTTTGTCAGAGTGGCTCATCCACACGATTTCGTTTGTATCCCATTTGTCGTACAAGCTGTGTTTTTGCTGCATACGCAATTCAGCTTTTCCGTACTCGCGTTTACCCGCGCGTTCTACTTTTCCGCCCGTCAAATGGCTCATCAACTGCATACCGTAGCAAATACCCAATACAGGCAAGCCCAGGTCAAAAATCGCAGGATCTACAGTTGGTGCTCCCTCTTCGTACACGCTAGCAGGTCCGCCAGAGAAAATAATCCCTTTTGGATTTATCTCTTTAATCTTTTCAACAGGTGTATTGAACGGTATCAGTTCACTATAAACACCCAGATCGCGTACACGGCGCGCGATCAACTGATTATACTGGCCTCCGAAATCGAGTACGACGACCATTTCCATTGACTTGTCCATCATATCCCCCTTCTCCTGTAACATACAGGACGTGCAAGTGTCGGCATGCCATGCGAAGTTGTCGCATATTTGCAAAAAAGCCGGGACTGCTATCTCCGATAATCAATACGGAGGCAACGTCCCAGCTTGTGTACACATGTGCGGTTTGCATGTACAAAAATCCGATGTGCTCTCCTCGTAGTCGCCAAATTTACGGTCTAGCGGTAGAAACTTTCAGGCCCTATTCCTGATCATTATACGAGTCTCATTGATCGTCATTCTAGCAGATGGAACGGCATTGTTCAAGGCTTCAATTGACGGATTAAGCGTTCGAGTATTTGCTCTGCTATTGTTCTCGCCTTTTGTTCCATTTGTTTGTAGCCGTACACGGTACGTTCGTACAGCTCCGTCAAATAGCGCAGATCTTGTCGCTTGTCTGCCGGCAAGGTCATCCTGCCCACGTACTCCCGCAACGTTTCTCCTGGCTGTCTGCGCGTGTAGATTCGCTCCATCATCCGCATCAGCAGATGGTACCGATCCGGGAACTCACTGCTTCGCTCTTGATTCAGTTGCCTGCGCATCCACCATAGCTGGATGTCTTGTCTGCGACGCCACGCGATAAATCCTGCTACGACAGCGGCAACAGCCAATCCCGCATTTACTTGCCAAGGAATTTTAATCCAACTGCCTGCTGGGCTGTCGCCCTCTTCTAGCTCATTGAAACGTCCATCCCCACGATCGATGTTCGTTTGATTCTCCATGTTTGGCAACGGGATGGGGATCTCCGGCTTTGAGGTGACCAGATCGTAATTAAAACGAACAGGTGACATAAATGTACTCGTCGCTTCAAAAGGAACCCAACCAACCCCCGGGAAGTATACCTCTACCCACGAGTGAGCATCCTTGTTACGCACTTCTACAGTCTCGTAGTTAAACGCATCCGTTCCCACTCGTTCACCTGGAGCGAAGCCCTTGACCCAACGTGTCGGAATATCCAGGGTACGAAGCATAACCGCCATCGAAGTGGAGAAATGGTCACAGTACCCTCGAAGGCTGTCAAATAAGAAGTGATCGACAAAATCCTGACCTTCTGCAGCGACTGGAACGTCTTTCGTTTCATACTTATATTTTCCACTTGCGCGCAAGTAATTCTCGATCGCTCTCACTTTGTCATAAGGAGTCTTGGCATCCTTGGTAATTGTTGCAGCGAGCTCTCTTACTCGCGGAGGGACCGAGGCTGGCACTTGCAAATAGCGCTCTTTGATATCATCCGGATAGTTCGTCCCCGCATTCGTCACGGCCTTTTCACTGACAATCGGTACTTCTGTCTCGACCTTGTATTGATTCAGTTTGAGCAAAAGCGGATTGGGGCCGTACTCTGGCCGATCGTTTTTCTCACTCAGCTGGACCAAGTTGATTTTTCCTGCCCGTACTTCCAGTTGCTGATTCATTTTGTCATAAACAACGGTTGCCTCTGGTGGAGCGTAGTTGCTCACCTTTTTCAGCTGACCTTGATAAAAGACAGTCGGGAATTGCTGCGGGCCTTTAAAATCTAATGTCGCTTGTACCTTCTTCGTTTCAAGCCCTTGGAACAACGTATTCTCCCATGTATAGGTTTGCGGGTCCAGGATTGACTCATACTCTCTATCGCCTTTTTCCCAGCCAACTCCCGTATACACGTCCTTCGAATCACCGCGCCAATAGCTCCGCTCGTTCGTCTTTGCAATAAACACTAATGTGTTATCTTGCAGGAAAGGACCGCCCAACCGTTCATCGTTGTTGTCGTATCCTACTTTTTTCATCACACCAACAGGGGTATCGTTTCCTTTCCCTGTTAAAAAGGCGATCGGATCAGGCCATGACGGTCCTGACTTCGGTGCAGCATAACCGATGCCTATGCAAGCCATGATGACCAGCACCGAGGCCAGCAGTGAGTTGAGCATCATTCGGCTTCTCTTCCCTGCCAATGTTGCCATGTTCGTCATCTTCATCAGATGGCTAATGGCCAGCATCAGAAAACCAATAATCAGCGTCCGTACAACCCCTGCACTGGCATCATACGGGAGAAACGTATCCAACACAGCCAAATACAGTTCCGTCAAAAAGACAAACCATAAACCTTGTCGTTGTTCCAGCACCAGATACGTTAACATCGTCGCTAACAACACCAAGACGAGATCAAACATGGTATTCCGCGACAAGATCGACATGCTGGCCCAATCCTGTTGAAACGCTAACGGGAGATCGTGAATCATCTGCCCGTACAATTGACCAATCCATTCCGAATCAAAAAACGGTTTGTCAAACAAAGTAGCATGCAAAAGCACCATTAGCCCCAGTGCCTTGATCGGCAAGGTTAACCACCGATAAGGGATCAACAGGTCAATGATGATGACTCCAGCCACAATCGCATAAAACGGCCACAAAACGCCCGTATCGGTTAATGTCTGTAGAGGCATCAGCCACTCTCTTAACATCAGGAACAGAAAAAGGGCCAAGACCCACTCCCAAATCGTTGGACGCTTCCAAACGCTCATGAGTCTATGCACCTCCAATCCGTTTCCACTCTTGATCATCCATATGAATAGACGTACAAGTTACTTTGTTTGCGCCAAGCAGCTGCAACGCTTGTTTTTGTTCATGCGAAATCGTTGACTCGTTTTGCATGAGAAACAACTGCACCCGTCTGCCTTTTTGAGCGAGTGTGACCAAACGACTGATCAACGTTTTTTCTACATGCGGTGTAATAATTATCAAAGTAACACCTTGAGGCTGCTCCAATGCTTCTCTTCCCACAATTTTTGCAAATAATTCTTGTCCTTCTGGCGCGACTCGAGCTAATTGATCAAAAACTCTGAGGAAATGGGCATGGGACAGACCTGGTGGTATCAATATGCGTTCTGCTTGTTTGTATACGAGCCCATAATGATATTGATTCCGATTGGCGTAAGCGATCAGACTCGCGGCCAGCTTCACTGCTGTTTCAAACAAGTGCACAGGCTTCCCTCGGTAGCTCGCCTTCTCCACATCAAGGAAAAAGACCGCCTGATTCATCGCCTGATGCTCAAACTCTTTCGTCTTTAGACCCGTCCCCCGTGCAGAAGCTCGCCAATGAATTTGGCTCAAACGATCGCCCCGATGATAGTCTCTTACGCCGCGTACTGCTGCTACGTCATCAGACCGTCGATGGGAAACATGCACAGTCCCACTGAAGCTTCCGTCTCCCAGGGCCCAATGGGTCAATTCTTTGTATTTTGGATAAACGAGAAATTCCTGAGAAATCGAATAAACCTTGCGACGCTCAAAAAATCCAAAAAAATCTCCGCCGCTCACTACACATTCATCGAGACGATAGTATCCCCGCGGTACATTGGGTATGACATACCGAAACTCGACTTCCCTTTTGAACCATGGGAATATCAGTTGTCGATGCGGCTCATACACGCCAGCCAGCCTCGCCGGCAATGGCTCCATAATCATATTCCACCCTAGCGGAAACCAAATCCTCCGGCGCAGGCGTATCGTTACAATGACATCTTCCCCATCCTGTAGACGATTGCGATCTAGTTCACGCTCGACTTCTAGCTTCGCGAATATGAGTACATAAGCGACAATTTCATACAGAAGAAATACCAAACTACTATAGAAAAGAAACCAGCTTGAGAAGCCACCTTGAAATTTTGCGAATAAATACGTGATCAGGACTAATGCAATCGCCTTGAGCCTACCCCACCTTTGCTGTCTCATCTGCAATCACCGCCTTAGCTTACCGGGACACGGGTCTCAGACAAGATCATAGCCAACACCCGATCTACGGTTGCTCCTTCCAGTCTTGCTTCTGGTTTCACAATCATACGGTGTGCAAATACAAATGGAACGAGTTCCTTCACGTCATCTGGAATGACATAGTCACGTCCACGAACGAAGGCCAACGCCTGAACAGCCCGGAAAAGAGCAAGGGTACCGCGCGGGCTCACGCCTAGATAAATATGATGATGCTCACGCGTACGATGACATAGACGCACAATGTATTCTTTTATTCCTTCCGATACCTTAATCGTCGATACCTGGCGTTGAAGTTCCGCAAGCTCGGCTGTGGTCATAACCGGCTGAAGCTCTTCCAATGGATTCGCTGCCGAGAATCTGGACAGCATCCGCATTTCTTCCTCTACCGTTGGATACCCCAAGCTTAATTGCATGAAAAATCGGTCCAATTGAGCTTCAGGTAATGGGAAGGTCCCTTCATACTCTAATGGGTTTTGTGTAGCCATCACAAAAAACGGCTCTTCCAATCGATACGTAGCACCATCGATTGTTACCGAGCGCTCTTCCATTGCTTCCAAGAGAGCGGATTGTGTTTTTGGCGAAGTCCGGTTGATTTCGTCTGCAAGAATGACATTTGCAAAAATCGGCCCTTGACGGAACTCAAACTCCAGACTTTTTTGATTAAAGATAGCAACCCCTGTCACATCCGTTGGCAACAAATCTGGGGTAAATTGAATACGTTTAAACTCACCGCTGATTGATTTGGACAATGCACGTACCATCATGGTCTTCCCAACGCCTGGTACATCTTCGAGCAAAACGTGACCATTCGCTAGAACAGCCGCTACCATCATTTCAATTACAGAGCGTTTACCAATCAATACTTTTTCTATATTATCGATTAAACTGGCTATTGCAGGATTTACTTGTTCCAATTTGATAGGGTTCATGTTGATACAACTCCTGTTCCATGATATTCTTCCGCAGGTTTGTAACAGATGTTCCTCCATGCTTTCAGCGTAATTCTAAAGTAATAGATGCAAATAGGAGATACAAGGGAAAAATGCTTAAAATTTGCAAAAATACACAAGTCATTATAAAAAAAAGAGTAGGATCTATTCCTACTCTTCGATTTCATATGAAATATGGCGTGCCCTGAGAGATTCGAACTCCCGACCTTTTGATTCGTAGTCAAACGCTCTATCCAGCTGAGCTAAGGGCACAAATAAATGGAGCGGACGAAGGGTCTCGAACCCTCGACCTTCGCCTTGGCAAGGCGACGCTCTACCAATTGAGCTACGTCCGCATGTTACATCTTATGTGGTTTGTACTGAGAGCAAAGCTTTCTGTCATAGTATGGTGCGGGTGAAGGGACTTGAACCCCCACGGTTGCCCGCCAGAACCTAAATCTGGTGCGTCTGCCATTCCGCCACACCCGCATTTTACTTAGAACAGAAAAGGCATTACTATTACTATCACGCAGCTTTGCTTGTTCAGCAAAAAAAACTGGTGAGCCATGAAGGACTCGAACCTTTTCGACCCTCTGATTAAAAGTCAGATGCTCTACCAACTGAGCTAATGGCTCGCAAATGGCTGGGGTACTAGGATTTGAACCTAGGAATGACGGAGTCAAAGTCCGTTGCCTTACCGCTTGGCTATACCCCAATGGTGGTGCCGGCAATAGGACTTGAACCCACAACCCCCTGATTACAAGTCAGGTGCTC
>NZ_AKIX01000137.1:0-17456 GCF_000282075.1 Brevibacillus sp. BC25 | reverse complement strand
CCAGCCGCTACGGCCAGCGGCTCCTTTTCTATGCTTGCAGGGGGAGATTGGGGCAGTCTGATTCCTTCTGCGATGGCCGGGTTGATTGTGAACCTGAGCCAGGAATATTTAGAACAGTTTGTCCGGATGAAGTTTTTTACGGAGTTCTCTGCCGCTTTACTAGGGGGGCTTTTCGCCTTGTTGAGCGTGACGATCTTTCCGCAGCTGCATTTAAGCATCATTATTATTGGTGCGATGCTTCCATTGTTTCCGGGGATCGCCATCACCAACTCGCTTCGGGATTTGATGGCTGGTGATTTGGTTGCAGGTGTTTCACGCGGAGTAGAAGCCATGCTGACAGCTGTCTCCGTAGCGGTAGCCACGGCCATTATTCTTTCGTTTACGAGGTGAGTACGATGTTGTTACAAGGATTGGCGCTTAGCTTCGCCTCTTCAGTAGCGTGGTGTGTGCTGTTCAATGTGCCGGTTCGAACAATCGTAGCGGGTGGTTTCGCCGGAGTGGTCGGTTTTCTCTTCTACTCCATTCTTCCTATCTACGGTGCAGAGGTCTTGTTGTCGACGTTTGTTTCAGCTGCTGCTGTCTCTTTGCTCAGTCAGCTCTTATCTATTATACTGCGAGTTCCTTCTACGAATTTTAGCGTCGCGGGCATTATTCCACTGGTACCGGGATCGTTGGCTTACAAAGCCATGCTTGCCTTCGTGAATAATGATTATGTCGGAGGGATTACTTTGGCGACCAAGACATTGATGGTGGCCGGCGCGATTGCTTCTGGACTTATATTTGGAATTTCGGTTCTGACGATTTGGAAAGGAGCCCGCTATGCTGGCAAGCGTGCGCAACAAGATTGAGTCCGAGGGGCTTTTGCTTCCAGGTGAGACCATTGTTGTCGGAATTTCCGGCGGCAACGATTCTACCGCACTGTTGCATATATTGGCTTCTCTCAATAAACAATACCAGTATCATTGGAAGCTGCATGCTGTCCATCTGAACCACGGCTTTCGTGGGGAAGAAGCAAGGCAGGACGCGCTCTTTGCAGAAGAGCTCTGTCGTGAACTCGGCGTGGCTTTCCACCTGTTTGAGTATGACGTTCCCGCTTATATGGAGAAAACGGGACTGGGTGGGCAAGAAGCAAGTCGCGACATTCGCTATCGGCTGTATCGAGAGGTAGGTCTGGCGCAAGGAGGGACCAAGCTGGCATTGGCCCATCATGCTGACGATCAGGTAGAAACGATTCTCTTTCGTTTTGTGCGAGGCAGCAGGTTGCATGGACTGACAGGGATGCCGAAGCGAAGAATGCTTGCGGATTGCCCGATTGAGCTCGTGCGTCCGCTCTTGCATAAAACGCGTCAAGAACTGGAAGGCTACTGTCGGGAACATCAACTCGTCCCCCGTGAGGATAGCAGCAACCAATCGCGCAAGTATACGCGCAATCTGCTGCGTCTGGATGTCATGCCCTTATTGGAAAAAGTGAATGACAAGTATCGAGAGCATATCTTGGCTACTGCGGAGGCAATCCGTCAGGACGAAGCGCTTTTAATGAGGCTGGCACGGGAGCAGTTGAAAGAGGTAACCATTGAGAAAAAACCAGAAGCATTTTTGATGGACAATGACAAGTTTCAAACTTGTGACGTTGCTTTACAAAGGAGAATGATTACTCTAATATTAAGTTATCTCTCAAAACATACCGAATGGTCTTCGCAACATGTGGAGACCGTTTTGCACATGCTAGGGGGAAGTCGCCCTTCTGCGGAATTGCATTTGCCGAATGACCTGGTAGTCGACCGGGTGTACGAGCGAATCAATTTTCGTCGTAGGAAGCGACAGGATCGTATACATACGTATAGTTACGAGCTCGCCGTTCCCGGTGTAACCTGGATCGACGAGAGTAAGGCCACGGTACATATTACTTACCTGGAAGGTCCCATGGATTGGGAGCGACTTCCGGCGAATGAAGCGGTCTTTGATGCCGATCAGTTGCTAGGATCGCTGTATTTGCGTAACCGAAAACCTGGAGACCGCATCACCCTGTTTGGCTCAGCAGATGGAAAGAAGCTGAAGGATTTATTGATTGATGCCAAAGTTCCGCGAGCATGGCGTGACAAACTTCCGCTTTTGACGGCGGGCGATGAGGTGATTTTGGTACCAGGTGTGCGCCGTTCCGCCGTAGCGCCTGTTAATGGACAGACCAGGCGTTTTCTACACGTGCGGGTAGAGTTTGGAGAAGATTGGCGGGAGGTTTTTTCATGAATCAAGACATCGAGAAGATTTTGCTATCAGAAGAGGATATTGCGGTAAAAGTTCAAGAATTAGGCAAGACGCTGGCTGCAGAATACAAGGATAAAAATCCGTTGGTCATCTGCGTGCTGAAAGGCGCAGTCGTTTTCATGGCTGATCTGATCCGTCACATGGATATTCCGTGCGAAATGGATTTCATGGCTGTTTCCAGCTACGGAAGTGGAACAGAGTCCTCTGGCATGGTGAAAATCTTGAAGGATCTCGATACATCTGTGCAAAACAGACACGTGCTGGTTGTAGAAGACATCATGGATAGCGGTCTGACGCTGAGCCGCTTGGTAGAGCTGTTGCGCCATCGGGAAGCTGCTTCCGTAAAAGTGGTGACTCTCTTGAACAAACCAGAGCGTCGCAAGGTGGATATTTCACCGGACTATAAGGGATACGATGTTCCAGACGAATTCGTTGTGGGATACGGCTTGGATTACTCCGAGCATTATCGTAACTTGCCTTATATCGGCGTATTGAAACCTGAGGTCTACACAAAGTAGGTTTGTTGTGGAGACCGTGCTTTCTATGATAAAATGTGAAAAGTGTCTGTTCGTGAGAGGAGGTAAGGAATGAATCGCTTTTTTCGTAATACCGGGTTCTACCTACTGATTTTTCTTGTCACGGTCGGGATCGTGAATTTCATCCTCTCCGGTACTGATAAGGTTGGGAAACTTACATATCAGGAATTCCGGGTACAGCTAAAAGCTGACAACGTCACTGAGTTGGCGCTTCGACCAGAGAATGGTACTTACAGGGTCGAGGGTACGTTGGCAAAAGCTATTCCGGGACAGGAAAGCAACAAATTTTTTACCAATGTTCCTTTGTATGACTCAGATGTTGTTAAGCTAGTCGAAGAGAAAATCGATGCGCAAAAGATGAAGAATGTAGCGTTCAATCCTGCGGAGGGCAATAGCATTTGGCTCACGTTCTTGACCTCTATCATTCCATTTGTCATCATCTTCATCCTGTTTTTCTTTCTTCTGAACAACGCGCAAGGTGGCGGAAGCCGAGTAATGAACTTCGGTAAAAGCCGCGCGAAGCTTTACAACGAAGAGAAGAAACGCGTTACATTTGACGATGTAGCAGGAGCAGACGAAGAAAAGGCGGAGCTGGAGGAAGTCGTTGATTTCCTGAAAGACAACCGTAAGTTCAATGCGGTTGGCGCTCGTATTCCAAAAGGGGTACTGCTCGTAGGACCTCCGGGTACAGGTAAAACCTTGCTTGCTCGCGCTGTTGCAGGCGAAGCTGGTGTACCGTTCTTCAGTATCTCCGGTTCTGACTTCGTGGAAATGTTCGTTGGGGTGGGTGCATCCCGCGTACGTGACCTGTTCGAAAATGCGAAGAAAAATGCTCCTTGCATTATCTTTATTGACGAGATTGACGCCGTGGGTCGTCAACGCGGAGCTGGACTCGGCGGCGGCCACGACGAACGCGAGCAAACTCTCAACCAGTTGCTCGTAGAGATGGATGGTTTTGGTGGAAACGAAGGAATCATCATGATTGCTGCGACCAACCGACCTGACATTCTCGACCCGGCTCTCTTGCGTCCGGGACGTTTTGACCGTCAAATTACAGTTGATCGTCCTGATATCAAAGGCCGTGAAGCGGTGCTTAAGGTTCATGCCCGCAACAAGCCGATTGGCGAAGACGTGAAGCTGGAAGTGATTGCTCGTGGTACATCGGGCTTCACGGGCGCAGATTTGGAGAACTTGCTGAATGAAGCGGCTCTCTTGACTGCCCGCAGAAACAAAAAGCAAATCAACATGACTGAGGTAGATGAAGCGATTGACCGCGTGATTGCAGGTCCAGCGAAGAAGTCTCGCGTAGTGAGCGAAGACGAACGACGCCTGGTTGCCTTCCACGAAGCAGGTCATACGATCATCGGATACCACCTGAGAAATGCAGAAATGGTACATAAGGTAACAATCATTCCGCGCGGCCAAGCTGGCGGATACACAGTGATGCTGCCGAAAGAAGACCGTTTCTTTGCTACCAAAACGGACCTGCTCGACAAAATCGTCGGTCTGTTGGGTGGACGTGTTGCGGAGGAAATAGTGCTTGGGGACATTAGTACCGGCGCACATAATGACTTCCAGCGCGCGACTGCTATCGCTCGCAGCATGATTACCGAATACGGAATGAGCAAGCTCGGTCCTATGCAGTTCGGTAAGAGTCAAGGACAGGTATTCCTGGGCCGCGACTATGGCAATGAGCGTAACTACTCCGATCAGATTGCATACGAAATCGATCAGGAAATGCAAAATATTATCCACGAGTGCTACGCAAAATGTACAGAATTGCTGACGACGCACCGTGATCAGCTCGATCTGATTGCAAACACGCTGCTCCGTGTAGAGACTCTCGATGCTGAGCAGATCAAGCAATTGATCGAAACAGGTAAAATGGATAACGATCCAGATGCAAGTAAAGATGTGGTCGTGAACATTCAACCGAAGCTGGAAGAAGTAAAAGAAGAAGTAAAAGAAGAACCAAAGCAAGAAGATACAAACGAAGAACCGAAACAATAAGGGGCGCCTCAGGTGCCCTTTTTTGCAATATCGGAAAGTATTAGGTTAAGTTTTTAAAAGGTACCGATGAACCAAATAAGCTAGTGAGAAGAAAAAGCACAGGGCTCGTAGACCTTGACAACGCCAACCCAGTCGGAACTTTAAAAAGGGGACCACGCTTGTCGAACACTTCTTCTTTGAGAAACTTCCGCCCGTAGGGTGGCTTTGGCTCGACGGTCCCCTTTTTTAAGTGGAGACGGCCAGTGAATCCCCCTTGCTGGCGTGTCAGAGTCGAAGAAAACTGTGCTTTTTCTTCTCCTCCACTATAGTGACTCAACTCTAAAGCGAATGAGAGGGATTGGATATGTTGCTTACACCGGGCATGGCTGCATTTGACATGGATGGAACCTTACTGACTCACGAATCAAAGCTGACAGAAGGAACGAAAGAAGCACTTCGCCAATTGCAACAGCAAGGCTGCAAACTCGTTTTGTCTACGGGCAGAATGTATGGCTCCGCTCAAATTCCGATCGATTCCTTTCCTTTTGACGGGTATGTCTGTAGCAATGGGGCCGCTGTTTTCGAAGGGGATGGCACGCTGGTCCGTGGATCGCTCCTTCCTACTGAGATGGTAATTGGTGCGATCCATGCACTGAGGCAAGAAACGATTTATTATGAGCTTCATGATACCAACAGCAATCGCTGGATGATCAAAGAAGACCGTGAACGTTTGGAAGCGACCTTGAGTGAGGACGCATCAGTGGAAGGATTCTCGATCTTGAATTTTCCTTACTACAGGCTCGCTCATGTAGTGCCATTGGCAGAGATGTTGGAAAAAGTAGAGTCCGGGGAAGTAGAAATCGTCAAGTTCTTCATCTGGCATCATGACCCGGATCGTCTGGAGTGGGTGAAAGCGCAGCTGAAGCCATGGAGCGGGCAAGTGACTATCACTTCATCCGGAAAGCAGAACGTCGAGGTGATTCCTCAAGGGGTTTCCAAATGGGAAGGGCTTCAATACTTCTGTGAGAAATGGGGAATCTCCCCAGAGAAAGTAATGGCATTTGGCGATGCAGAAAATGATCGTGAGGCATTAACAGGCGCAGGATATTCCGTCGCGATGGAAAACGCTTCTGACGAAATCAAGCAGGTTGCCAAATATATCGCCCCGCACCATAATGAGGAAGGCGTTGCCCGCTTTATTCGGGAGCGTGTTCTCGGAGTAAAGGGCGAATAAGAGAATGAAAAAGCAGAAACTGTGTCTGTACAGGCTGGCTTCTGCTTTTTTCGTTCAAAATGTACCACGTTGACAAGGTGAGGTTATACGCTTACAATGACCGTAAATTATGACACCACCGTAGGGGGATTTTTTCCATGGACGCTTTAGCGTTAGAAAAAAAAGCCCAGCGCAACGCTGAGTTACGTGAACGACTGCTGCAGCTGAAGAAAGAGCGTAATGCCATCATTCTTGCTCACTTTTACCAACGTCCCGAGATTCAGGAGGTCGCTGACTTCATTGGAGATTCCTTTGGATTGGCGCAGAAAGCGAAAGAAACGGATGCCGATGTGATTTTGTTCTGTGGGGTTCACTTTATGGGAGAAAGTGCAAAAATTCTCAATCCCCAGAAGACCGTCATTATCCCCGACGAACGAGCTGGCTGTCCGATGGCGGACATGGTGAACGTAGACGGGCTCCGCAAGCTCAAGGCACAGCATCCAAATGCAAAAGTAGTGGCTTACATCAATACTTCTGCGGATGTCAAAGCAGAAACTTACATCTGTTGTACGTCGTCCAACGCGAAGCGCGTGATCGAGTCGATCGACAGCGATGAGATCATTTGGGTGCCGGACAAAAACCTCGGCCACTATGTATCCCAATTCACGGACAAGAAAATGATTATTTGGGAAGGGTACTGCAATACGCATGACCAACTGTCTGTAGAAGACATCATGACGTTGAAGCAGCAGCACCCAGAGGCAGTGGTTGTCGTTCATCCGGAATGCCGCCCAGAAGTGGTATCCCTGGCTGACTACGTTGGTTCCACGACCGGAATTTTGAAATACTGCCGTGAGTCTTCGCACAAAGAGTTTATTATCGGAACGGAAGACGGCACACGCTACATGCTGGAAAAGGACAGCCCGGACAAAACGTTCATTTTCGCTTCCAAGTACCTCGTTTGCCCGAATATGAAGGTGAACAACCTGAAGAAGTGCGTCGAGGCGCTGGAGAATATGAAGCCGGAGATTTTTGTGCCAACAGATGTTGCTGATGCGGCACGTGCTTCGTTGGAGCGCATGCTTGCGGTAGCGCCTGCTTAAGGGGCAGTCTAATAAAATGCAAAAAGGGAGTAGAGCGCAGGGGCTTTACTCCCTTTTTCTATTAGGAGGCTTTGATCAAAGGCTGGATGTCTTTTCGTCGGTAAATGTTCAGAACGAGTCCCATCAAGGCCATTTGCAATACGGTATGCACGATTCCAAAGCCAACGAATGGTAGATTCACAGTTATAGGGGGAGCTAGACCGACAGTCATGAAAATACTCCAGAAAAACGGCGTGAAAAAGAGTACAATCATACCGGATAACAGCAAGGATCCGTATACATCTTTTACTCTTCTGATGGCATGGAGCAAACGAAGCAACAGCATAACGCCCAGAATGAAAAAGGCTATCCCTACAATTGGTCCAAAGATATACACCATGTAGGCAAAAATATAGTCAGGTTCAAGGGCGGGCAATGCATCTAGAGAGGCACCGAAGCCTTGTCCCCATAAGGTAGCTGCTCCTTCCACTCTGTGAAAATTCCTGCGAGGGCTACGATGAACAGGAAGGGACTGATTCCAATGAAATGGAGTGGAGAATCTCCGATGTTCAGATACTGGATACCGGCTATAGGTCTGCCTGCGAGTAGTGTATATAGGAGTAAGATCATAGTGCCGAAATACAGAATCTTACTATATCTCTTTAATTTACTGTAATCCCAAAAGAGAATCGCCACGAGTACGACTGTTCCGATCATGATTCCGACCAGTTGTCTCCCGATCAAATTACGATTATCTTCCGCAATATGAAGAGAATACAGGGTAACCAGCCCGATAGCTAGCAGGATTCCAACAATAGAAACAATCCTCCACTCAATCCGTGGTTTATGTGCTTGATGGAGGTGACGCCCTACATTGACAGGATCGCCCATCTCCGCAATCGCAATCCGAGTCGCTTCATCTTCCCCATATCCAGCCTCACAATAATCCTCGATCTTTTCGGCGAAATGATTCTCCAACTCTAGCGTAATCGCTGGATGGACCTCTTTGTTTTTGATCTGATCGCAAACTTCTTTTATGTAATGCGCAATTCGCTTGTTTTCGCTCATGTAGGCTGTCCTCCCAACACGGAGTCAACAGCGGTACGAAAAGATTCCCACTCCTGTTTTTTCTCTTTGAGATGCTTCTTACCTTCGCGGGTGATTTGATAATATTTGCGTTTTCGCTCTCCTTCACCTTCGCTCCAAAACGCCTCGACTTTTCCTTCAGACTCAAGGGTATGGAGAATGGGATAGAGGGTGCCTTCCTTGAGGGACAGCACACCGTTCGAGCTAGTTTCCATCGTCTTGATCATCTCATAGCCGTACATCGCCTTTTGTTCCAGCAAGGTAAGAATGAGAATGACCGTACTGCCTTTCATCAACTCTTTGTTAACTGCCAATAGCTACTACCTCCTTATACCTCGGATTTCGATACATCGAATATCTATGTATCATTCTATTCCATAAAAGGGAAAAAAGAAAGACCTCCTCGTCAGGAAGTCTTGTTATATGTGTTTAGGAAGGCATCGGAGTAGGAGTTGGTTTTCCGTAGCCTTGACCATAGGTTTGGTCTATGTAGTCACGAATTTCTTTTGTAGATTTGCCTTCTTCTTTCATCTTACCGGAAATAACAGCGATTTCCATGCATACGCCGCAACGAGTGCCGTGGTCATCCCAGACGATGGAGCCATCAGACTTTTCTTCTTTGATGAAGCAGTTGCCGTTATGCCCGTGTCCAGCACTTTCACCACAACCACAATAGCATGGAATGGATTTGAGCAGCTCACGGTTTGCCGCAGCAACTTTGTAGGATCCAATAATGACAGGGTCTTGGTTGTCTAAAAATTTCGGTAGCTGATCAGCGGAAGCAGTCATTTCCTGCAAATCACCATTGGGAGCGTGCTGCGTGTGATCGCTATGATTCTGTTCAGCTTGATCATTAGAGCCACAGCCGGCAGTAAGCAGAGCTGCGGTGATAAAAGTAATGGCTAACCATGATTTACGTTTCATCTTGGACATACCTCCTGCCAGTTATTTTATCATAATGAGATGGAGAAATTGTGAAGCTGGGAGAGAAGATGCACACTTATGATATTTAAATCGGAATAAATCCTATTTACTTTTTAGGCTCCTCTCCGTATAATGAAAAACGACGAGAACGTAAATCGGAATCATTTTGAATTGGAGCAGGAGGAAATATAAATGAAAAGAGCTATGTTGGCAGCCCTCAGTTTCATTACGGCAGTGGGGCTGGTGGGATGTGGAGCAGCGAACGAAACGGCTGGTAATCCGCAAACTGGCAGTGACGCGTCCGGGAAGCCAAAAGTATACACAACTATTTATCCCTTGGAATATGTAGCGAAGCGAATCGGCGGTGAACACGTGGAGGTAACGAATCTGGTTCCCGCTGGCGTAGAGCCTCATGACTTCGAGCCAACTGCAAAAGACATGGTCGCTCTGTCTGGAGCAGATATCTTCGCCTATAACGGCAGTGGTTTGGAGCTGTGGGTAGAGAAGGCTGTAACCAACCTCGACAAAAACAAGACAACGATCGTTAATGCGACGGAAGGTCTCGAGCTGATTAGTGCAGCTGAGCATGAGCATGAAGGAGAAGGACATACAGAAGAAGGTCACGCAGAAGAAGCAGGGCATGATCATGGGGATCTGGACCCTCATGTATGGCTCGATCCGATGCAACTGAAGGCACAGGCAGAGAAGGTCAAAAATACGCTCGTGCAAAAGGATCAAGTGCACGCTGCTGATTACGAAAAGAACTACACACAACTAGCAAAAGACCTGGAGCAGCTGGATAAAGAGTTCAAAGATATGGTTACGCAAGCGCCGAAGAAAGAATTCATGGTTTCTCATAGCGCATTCAGTTATATGGCAAAACGCTACGGGTTGGAGCAAGTATCGATCTCTGGGGTCAATCCTTCTGATGAGCCATCCACGGCTGAGTTGAAGAACTTGGTGGAGCATATAAAAGAACATAACATTTCGTATGTGCTGTTCGAGACGCTGGTTTCTCCGAAGGTAGCAGAAGTGATTGCGAAGGAAGCTGGCGTGAAGACGGCTACGCTCAATCCGTTGGAAGGTTTGACGGAAGACGATGTAAAGGCAGGCCGTGATTACTTGTCCATCATGCGCGACAATATGAATACATTAAAGACTGCACTTCAATAAGCTTTCCCTCGAAAAGATGTCGCTTGCTAAGCGGCATTTTTTCATTCATTAGTAGGATGCTTGTGGTTCGGGCAAAATCGTAGTACGATGAAGGGGATCAAATAAGAACAAATCCGATTTAAGGGATGGATATTTCATGGAACCAAATAAACAAGAGGTGCCTGTCATTAAGCTCACAGGCGTCTCCTTTCAATATGAAGACAAACAGGTTCTCGATGAGGTTGAATTCACACTGGAACGCGGAGACTTTGTGGGCATTGTCGGGCCGAACGGATCAGGAAAATCTACGCTGATGAAGCTGATTTTGGGTCTGTTGACACCAAACAAAGGGACAGTGGAGCTGTTCGGGCAACCACTATCCAAGTTTCGTGAATGGAATCGCATTGGATACGTTGCTCAACAGGTCGCGCATGGAGCGGGTGGATTTCCGGCGACGGTGCGAGAAGTCGTGTCGTCTGGATTGGTCGGCAAAGTGGGCCTTTTTCGCAGACTGACGAAACAGCATCATGAGAGTGTACGGGCTGCGGTGGAGCGTGTCGGCTTGTTGGAAAAGCTAGATCAACGAATCGGCAACTTGTCCGGCGGGCAATTGCAGCGCGTATTCATAGCACGAGCTCTCGTAGCTGAACCGGAGCTGTTGATCCTCGATGAGCCAACAGTTGGGGTCGATCAGGAATCGATCGATCAATTTTACAGCTTGCTTCGTTCGCTGAAGGAAGAGAACGGATTGACGATGATGATCGTCAGCCACGATGTGGGAGTCATGTCGCAATGGGTGACCAAGGTGGCTTGTGTGCAGAAGAAAATTCACTTCCACGGAACGGCGCACGATTTTGAGCATAACCAAGAAAAAATCTTGCAAAGTATGTACGGTGATTCGGTCAGACTGCTGTCTCATCATCATTAAGCTTTGTAAATAGGTAAGAAAGAAGGAATATGCACATGCTTGCTGATTGGTGGCAGTATGACTTTTTGCGGTACACCCTGTTTTCAGGGATTTTAATTGGTCTGATTTGCCCTATTTTGGGCACGTTTCTCATTGTTCGTCGCTTGTCGATGATGGCAGATGGCTTGTCACACGTCACGCTGTCCGGTGTAGCTGCCGGGATGCTCATTTCCAAAAAGGTCGCCTTCTTCTCCGCAGTCAATCCGCTGTTTTTCGGAATGTTGTTTGCAGTGATTGGTTCGTTGTTTATCGAGCGGCTGCGTAAGGTGTACAAAGCGTATCAAGATTTGGCGATTCCGATTATTTTGTCCGCGGGACTTGGGTTGTTTACGGTATTGATCAGTATCGCAGACGGTTTTAATGCAGACTTGTATTCGTACTTGTTCGGAAAAATCGTAACAGTGTCCATCGAAGACTTGTATGCGCTGATTGGTGTGGCAGTTGTCGTTTTAGGGACAGTTTTGTTGATTTACAAGGAGCTTTTCGCGGTCTCCTTCGACGAGGAATTCGCTCGCGTCTCCGGCGTGGCAAGGCGTTCGATCAACCTGTGGTTCATGGTGCTCGTCGCTCTGACCATTGCGGCTTCCATGCGTATAGTCGGTGTCCTGTTAATCTCGGCGCTGATTACCCTTCCGGTAGCTGCCAGTCTGCAAATCGCGAAAAGCTTTCGTCAAACGATTTTCTTGTCGATTTTGTTCGCGGAGTTTTCCGTGTTGAGCGGTTTGTATTTTGCCTATCTCCTAGATTGGGCATCTGGTGGTACAATTGTACTGATGGCAGTACTGGTTATGCTGGTAGTTTTGGGTGTAAAGAAGCTGCGGGTCGCTTTCCGGTAATAGTTATCCGGGATATGACAAAAGGAAGGAGTGTTTGTCGATGAAAGTAGAAGAAGCGCTGCAAATATTGAAAGAACATGGTTTCAAGTATACCGGCAAGCGGGAGGAGATGATTCGAATCTGCGCGGCCGAGAAGCGATACTTGTCTGCTAAAGATATTATGGAGAGAATCAAGGAGCAGTATCCAACACTCAGCTTCGATACCGTCTATCGCAACATTTCCACTTTTGTTGAGCTAGGGATTCTGGAAGAGACGGAGCTGGACGGGGAAGGCAGATTCCGTTTGGCCTGTTCGACAGATGGACACCATCATCACCATGTGATTTGTACAGAATGTGGAAAGACTTCTTCTTTGCCAGGATGTCCGATGAATATCATTTCCGCGGTACCGGAAGAGTTTCAGGTGACGGGGCACAAGTTCGAGGTATATGGCACGTGTAGGGAATGTGTAACACATTCGAATTAATCGGATAGAGGGGAGTGCTCGCTTTTGCGGGCGCTCTTTTTTTGCATCTCCTTCAAGCGTGTATTTGCTATAATGGGTGGAAAATCATCAGTTACAAGAGAGAAGGGACACAGTCATGATTCCCCGTTATATTGTGGACTTTGATTTGCACACCTTACCTCGGATGAGGGCAGATGTAGCTGTTATTGGAGCAGGAATTGCTGGGTTGTATACGGCGTTGCAAACGAGTGAGTATGCGGATGTGGTGTTGATCAGCAAGAAGGGACTCGATGATAGTAACACACGCTGGGCTCAGGGAGGAATCGCTGCTGTAACAGCCCAATCAGATTCTCCTGCCCTTCATCGACAGGATACGTTAATCGCTGGAGCAGGTCTTTGCTCATATAACGCTGTGGAAGTCCTGGTGCATGAAGGCCCTGATCGCTTGCATGAACTGATTGCATATGGAACGGAATTTGACCGCGATGAACAAGGGCAGTACGAGCTGACACAGGAAGGCGCGCATAGCAAACGACGTATTTTGCATGCGAATGGAGATGCCACTGGGGCAGAGATCGTCCGCGCTTTGTCCAAGCGTGTGAAGGAGCAGCCAAACATTCAGGTTTTGGAATATCATTTTGCAGTAGATGTCATCACGCAGGATGGCGAATGCGTGGGTGTCCTCGTGCGGAACCCGGATGGCGAACTGTTTTTCCTGGAAGCCAAAGCAACGGTGCTGGCTACAGGAGGAGCAGGTCAGCTTTACCGTTACACGACGAATCCGCAAATCGCTACGGCAGATGGAATCGGCATCGCGTATCGGGCGGGTGCTCGCATTAAAGATGTGGAATTTATCCAGTTTCATCCGACTGCGCTTTACTATCCGGGAGCCCCGCGCTTTTTGATTTCGGAAGCCGTTCGTGGGGAGGGTGCCATTTTGCGTAACAGCAATGGTGATCGCTTCATGGACAAGTACCATCCGCAAAAAGAGCTGGCGCCGCGTGATATTGTCGCCCGGGCGATTGTCTCTGAGATGGAACAGACGAAGTCTACGTTTGTGTATCTCGACATTACTCACGAATCGGAGGAGCTTATTAAGCGTCGTTTTCCGACGATTTATAATTTTTGCTTACAATACGGGCTCAATATGGTGACAGATTGGATTCCAGTAGCTCCTGCGTGCCATTATATTATGGGTGGGGTCCAGACTGACTTGAACGGCGAGACCTCGACGAAGCGGCTTTTTGCATGCGGGGAAGCTTCCTGCACAGGGGTACATGGAGCGAATCGACTGGCCAGCAACTCGTTATCGGAAGCGGTTGTATTCGGTCACCGGATCGCGGAGCGGATCAAGCAGCTGGCTGATATGCCGAGAATTTATCCCTTCCAGGTTGTTTCCAAGCAAAAACTGCCCCAAACGTTCAATACACGTGAACAACGATTGAAAATGCAAAAGCTCATGCTGCGGCATGTTAGTGTAAAGCGCGACGATAAAGGATTAACGAAAGCATTAACAGAGCTTGCGCGAATGGAGCAATACTACCAGTACGAGCCTAAGAGCCTGGAAACGTTTGAATTCTTCAATTTGCTTATTGCTGCCGTCCTGACAACGAGAGCGGCACTTTTGCGGGAAGAAAGCAGAGGTGGGCATTATCGTACTGATTTTCCGAATAAAGACGACTTGCTGTGGCGCAAGCATTTGATCCAGTCCGTAGCAGATGGTGTCCAAGAGGAGTGTGAGAAGCATGATGTGGAATAAACGGGAGCTTCAGCGAAAAATAGAGGAATGGCTACAGGAAGACGTAGGATTTGGTGATGTGACGACAATGAGCACGATTCCTGAATCGGAGCAGGGTGTCGGCATTTTATATGCGAAGGAAGCGGGAGTTGTTGCAGGCTTGCCGATTGCAGAGCAAGTATTTGCCACGGTTGATTCTACCCTCGTTTTTGAGGCAAAAGTAGAAGAAGGAGCACGAGTGGAGGTTGGTCAACAGATCGCCGAAGTCAGTGGCTCGGTTCGTTCGATTTTGAGCGGGGAGCGGCTTGCACTTAACTTAATGCAACGTCTGTCTGGGATTGCCACGAAAACGAGTGAATACGCAACGGCCGTCGCAGGGACGACAGCACGGGTTGTCGATACGAGAAAGACTACGCCAGGCCTTAGAGCTTTGGAAAAGTACGCGGTTCGAGTCGGGGGAGGCTACAATCACCGTTTTGCCTTGTATGATGCCGTGATGATCAAGGACAATCATATCAAAGGAGCGGGCGGTATCGCGCAGGCTGTCGCAGCGGCACGCGCGGTTATTCCTCATACGATGACAGTAGAGGTAGAGGCTGAATCGTTCGAACAGGTTCAGGAAGCATTGGCAGCAGGTGCAGATACGATCATGCTCGACAATATGTCCCTCGATCAAATGGTGGAAGCCGTGCAGTATATCAATGGACGGGCGATTGTTGAGGCATCTGGCGGTGTGAGTCTGGAGACGATTGGTGACATTGCAAAAACAGGCGTAGATATCATTTCGGTAGGGGCGCTGACTCATTCTGTCAAAGCGTTTGATATCAGCCTCGATCTGAATACACGCAAGCGGTAAGGAGCGACCACGATGTTATTGGTGATCGATATAGGCAACTCCAATATTGTGTTGGGCTTGTATGAAGGCGACGAGCTCCAACACCATTGGAGAGTATCCACAGATCGTAACAAAACGGAAGACGAGTACGGCATGCTCGTCAAAAGCTTGTTTGGTAGCGTGGGGCTTGGCTTTGAACAGGTGAGAGGCGTAATTATCTCGTCTGTCGTGCCGCCTTTAAACCTCACGATTGAACGCATGTGCGGGAAGTATATGCAACAAAAAGCGCTGATTATCGGACCGGGTATCAAGACGGGACTGAACATCAAGTATGAGTATCCGCGAGAGGTAGGTTCTGATCGAATCGTGAACGCTGTTGCTGCGATTCATCATTATGGTGCGCCACTCATTGTTGTCGATTTTGGTACGGCGACGACCTTTTGCTATGTGGACGAGCGGGCGCAGTATTGGGGAGGGGCGATTGCTCCCGGCATTGGAATATCGACTGAGGCCCTCTTCACTCGTGCTGCCAAGCTGCCGCGAATCGAAATCGCCAAGCCTGCAAGTGTAGTCGGTCGAAATACGATAGCGGCGATGCAGGCCGGCATTTTCTATGGGTTCGTCGGTCAGGTCGAAGGCATTGTACGTAGAATCATGGATGAATATGGTACGCGCCCTACCGTAGTTGCTACGGGAGGGCTGGCAGCACTTTTTGCAAATGAGACCTCTTGTATCCATGTCGTGGATCAGAATCTAACGCTAAAAGGACTTCGTTTGATCTATGAGCGGAATCAATCATAGTGGATGGCGAACGTATTTGCAGAAAAACATTTCAGGATCATCTGGATCTAGGTCAGTCAGGGTTCCGCAATGAGTGTATCCGAGCTTCAGACAGAGACGTTGCATTCTTTCGTTGGAAAGGTTAGTAGAAGTGAACAATTTCTCTGTAGGGGAGATCGTTTCCAGATAGCGCATCATCTCCTCGCCAACCCCTCGGTTCTGATAGTGAGGGTGAACAATGATTAGATGAATAAAGCTGTTTTTAAAAAACGATTGATTAATGATGGAAAAACCGACGATATTCATGTCGATTAACGCCAAGTAGCAATGCCCTTGCTCGATGGCTTCTTGAAGTTCAGTTGAACGGCTGGTTGAACCGAGTACCATTGCATCAATCGTACAGACAGCAGGTATGTCTTGAGGAGTAGCTAGACGAATTGAGGTCATCTAATTCAAATCCTTTCTACTTGTAAATCGTTGCTAATGTTGTATGGAATGGAAAAAGGGTGTTAAACTACTGGTAGAGATATTGATGATCCGACATATAAATAAAGGAGCCAATACCGTTGCAGCGGCAAGGCTCCTGAGACAAGTAGCTGTGGCACACCCACGGCGCGCATGATTACAAAAACAGCGAACCCACCGTCAGGCGGTCAACCTTAGGCGGTGGGTTTTCGCTTGTTACGCCACTTTCTTATCCATCGGTAGAGCTTCCTGCTGCTAAACCAGAGGCTTAACAAGGTTGCCAGTACTTTTAGGAAAAGGTAAAGCGTGCCGAGCGAGACCATCAGCATCACCCCCTTTACAGGAAGCTGTGCCGTGGTCTTCCACCGCCAGTCTTGTCTTGAGTTAAATTATACCATTCCAGCAGTCCATATGGTGAGTTCTCTTGTTAGTGTAGATACGAGCTGGCTCGACAAAAAGAGTGGTTTTCGGCGAGTAACATTGCTACGGGCAGGTAATGATATATACGTAATTCACATCCGTGGATGGAGAAAGAGAAAAAAGTTGAGATTTTCATTACTTTTCGTTGACAGCACATGCTCCACGCGCTACAATGGCTATTGTGCCTAGCAGAAAAGTTATGTCACATTGAACTTTTTAAGTTTCTTTTAAAAAGTTCTTGCGTTTCAGATGAATGCATGCTAACATATGAATTCTGAAAGGCAAACAAGCGGATCGCTTTGATCCACTTCAAATATACGGATGGATGTCCGAGCGGCCGAAGGAGCACGATTGGAAATCGTGTAGGCGGTGTCGAACCGTCTCGTGGGTTCAAATCCCACTCCATCCGCCATCACTTTCTTAGAAATGGCCCGTTGGTGAAGCGGTTTAACACAGCAGCCTTTCACGCTGTCATACAGGGGTTCGAATCCCCTACGGGTCACCTAGCAAAACACCCTGCAATCGCAGGGGTCCTGGAGGCTTAGCTCAGCTGGGAGAGCATCTGCCTTACAAGCAGAGGGTCGGCGGTTCGATCCCGTCAGCCTCCACCACTTATATAATAGGGCAAAGAAGATCAGTCAACACTGACAATTGATCGTCCTAATCGTCGCGGGATGGAGCAGCTCGGTAGCTCGTCGGGCTCATAACCCGAAGGTCGCAGGT
>NZ_AKIX01000136.1:0-6125 GCF_000282075.1 Brevibacillus sp. BC25 | reverse complement strand
ATGAAGACAGTGAAGACAAAGAAACGGGTTCGTCGAGCAGCCAGGAAAGGCAAGAAGAAAAAGTAGCCTTGAAAAAGGCGCATGTGAGAGTGGACAAGCTCGCTAATAGAATTGAGATTAAGACTATTGCGAATTTATGTGAATTGAGATAAAAAAGATGAAAGACGATCGCAGAAAGGAAGCAAACCAGATGACGAAAACAAATGAGGAATCACTCTTATTTACCCGTGTGAACAAAGACACGCAGGCACTGCCGATTTCCATTGAGGATTGGGAGAAAAGGGCGCGAGAGGTTTTGCCGGATGGGCCATTTGATTATGTTGCCGGGGGATCAGGGGCAGAAGAAACGCTGGTAGAAAACCGGACCGCTTTTTCCCGTTGGGCAATCATTCCGCGGATGATGCGGGATGTGACGAATCGCACCCTCGGTATTTCGATGTACAATCAAGCGTTGCGCACACCGATCTTCTTGGCACCTGTAGGCATGCAGACGATTTCACATCCCGATGGAGAGCTGGCGTCTGCCAAGGCGGCAGCAGCAGCAGGGGTGCCGTTCGTAGCCAGTACGGTTTCCGCTCACTCACTCGAACAGATTGCCGAAGTGATGGGCGATGCCTATCGATGGTTCCAGCTCTATTGGTCGAATGATCGGGAGGTTTCTGCGAGCATGGTCAGACGAGCGGAAAAGTCTGGCTATTCTGCCATTGTTCTCACAGTAGATACTGTCATGCTAGGGTGGAAACGCAGAGATTTCCGCAACGGGTATTCGCCACTGCGGGAAGGAAAAGGACTGGCGAATTACTTGACAGACCCTGTTTTTTGCTCGCGACTCCCTGAGGTAACGCCGGAGAATGCAGTGGAGGAAGTGTTGAAAAACATTTATCATCCAGCACTGAATTGGAACGATATCGCCTTTTTGCGTGAGCATACTCGTTTACCAATTTTGGTAAAAGGCATTTTGCATCCGGATGATGCGCGACTTGCTTTAGAGCATGGTGTAGATGGAATCATCGTTTCCAATCACGGAGGGAGGCAGATGGATGGCGCCATTTCTACGCTGGATGCGTTGCCAGCGATTGCCGAGGTGGTAGCTGGCAAAATACCTGTCTTGCTCGACAGTGGCGTGCGTACAGGAGCAGATGTCTTTAAAGCGATTGCTTTAGGTGCCAATGCCATACTGATTGGTCGCCCATTCCTGTATGGACTGGCTGTTGCCGGAGAACAAGGCGTAGCGAGTGTGTTAGATACACTCATCCATGAATTTGACGTCGCAATGGCGCTGTCTGGCAGCAATTCTGTCGCAGACCTCAATCGCAGCATTCTTGCCCGGTTGTAAGGGAAGAAACACGAACATACCCATTGTTGAAAAAAGTGAGCCAGGCTACGTGCACTGGTTCATTTTTTTCGTCTGAACACCTCAAGAAGTTTGCAAAAATGTTGGTTCTCCCGCAGTTGTTCGCGTTGATCTTTCGGAAAAACATGGTAAAATGGAACGAACTTGTATTCAGAACGTTACGATCCTTCTGTAAGGATCATTTTTTTTGACTGTATCCAAAGCAGGTGACTGAAATGAAAAACCAAATGATATCTTCACTTACACCCCAAGATTGGGTAGGGCTACTACGCGAAAAAGATGGTGAGCTGAACATGGTTGTGAATGAGCTGGCAGATGTCAAATACGCTTTGGACCAATCCACGATCTTGGCAATTACAGACCATAAGGGGATTATTTTGCGGGCAAATGAGCAATTTTGCCTCATATCGAAATATGAACGAAGCGAATTGATTGGAAATGACCATCGTATTCTTAATTCGGGTTTTCATCCGAAAGGCTTTTTTACAGAAATGTGGTCTTGTATTCGATCTGGCCAGGTCTGGCGGGGGGAGATTCGCAATCGCGCAAAAGATGGCAGCTATTATTGGGTCGATACTACCATCGTGCCATTTAAGAACCAAGCGGGCGAGATCTATCAATACCTTTCCATTCGCAGTGATATCACAGCTCGCAAGCAGATGGAAGACGAGCTCAAGCGTAGTGAAGAAAAGTATCGCATCATCGCGGAAAACACGTCGGATATCATCAGCATCATCAACCTGGATGGGGAATTTCTCTATTTGTCCCCGTCTCACAAGCGTGTATGGGAGCATACCGTTCCAGATGAGGAAATCCTGAACCTGTTCGAGTGGATTGTAGAGGATGACCGAGATATTTTTGCTTATGCGATTCAGCATGCCTTTTCTACGCGTAAAGAGTACATGGTAGAATGCCGGATTAATACCCAAAGAAACGATGTTATCTGGACAGAAAGCAAAATCAATCCGATCATGGATGAAGAAGGAAATGTGACGAAGCTGCTCCTCGTTACCCGTGACGTCACAGACCGTAAACAGTCCGAAGAGACGATTCACCACTTGGCTTATCACGATGCGTTGACAGACCTGCCGAATCGACGGATGTATGTCCAACAACTTAGCAAGGAAATGATGCAGGCCAAGCGTTTTCAATCGAATCTGGCTGTGCTGTTTTTGGATTTGGATCGCTTCAAGGATGTGAACGATTCGTTCGGTCATGACGTAGGGGATATGTTGCTGATCGAAGCATCAAAGCGTCTACAGGCATGCCTCAAGCCAGGAGATGTCGTGGCCAGGTTGGGTGGAGACGAATTTACGATTATGCAGAACCAGCTGCAAGATCGAAACGAAGCGACTGCATTGGCAGAGCACATCATGAATCAGTTGCAGCGGCCGTTTGAATTGGATGGTCATGTGTTCAATGTGTCGTGCAGCATCGGCATCGCCATGTACCCGCAGGATGGGGACAACCCCGAAGATTTGTTGAAACGGGCCGATACGGCATTATATACAGTGAAATCGCGCGGGAAGAATGGTTATGACTTTTTCGATCCGACGATGGAGGCGAAGTCGCTGGAGCGTATCTTGATGGAAAATGAGATGCGGAAAGCCATTGAACAAGAGCAGTTCCAAATTTACTACCAGCCCAAAATCGATATCGCGACAAGCGCGATGACAGGCATGGAGGCGCTAGTCAGATGGGTGCATCCGGAGCTGGGCATCATCCCGCCGAATCGCTTTATTCCAATCGCCGAGGAGACAGGGATGATTTTGGCGCTTGGGGAATGGATTTTGAAACAGGCGTGCAAACAAAATAAAACCTGGCACGATCAAGGATATACGTTGAAGGTCTCTGTGAATTTGTCAGCGAGACAAATCTATCAAAAAGATCTGGTCGAGATGATTAAGGATATTCTTCGGGAAACAAAACTGTCTCCTAATTGGCTGGAGCTCGAGATTACGGAGAGCATTTTTGTCAAAATGGAAGAGGCGACGGCAGTCCTGCAACAGATTCGGGACATCGGCATCCAAATTTCGATTGATGATTTTGGGACAGGCTATAGCTCGTTTAGTTATATTAAAAGCTTGCCAGTCGATACGATCAAAATTGATGCCTCGTTTATTCGGGACATTCATCACAACCAAGAGAGTCAAGCGATTGTCAAAGCGATTGTCACGATCGCGCAAAGTCTCAATATGAATGTCATCGCAGAGGGAATTGAGTTGCATGATCAAGTAGCGGCTCTAAAGGAAAATGGCTGCGACCACGGTCAAGGCTATTTGTTCAGCAAGCCGCTTCCGACAGATGCTTTCGACCAGTTTCTGCGTCAAGAGCAGCAATAATATGGCAGGAAGCAAAGCCGGGTGAGAACATCCGGCTTCTTCTTTTGTGTGATACTATAAGAGGCGGACAAAAACATAAGTGCAAGTGTGCAGCTAGAAAGGGAGGCCCCTCGTGGGAAAGTTTTCAGGTAGGACTGTTGTCGCTATTGCAGGTTTGGTATTGATGTGGGGATTAAGCTGGTCGATCTACAAAATGTCACTCGCCTATACGCCACCGATTTTATTCGCAGGAATGCGTTCGCTGATTGGCGGACTTCTGCTCGCTTTATTCATTTTACCGAAATGGAAAAAGATCAACTGGCGTGAAAACTGGTTGCGTTATTGTATATCTGCCTTTCTGAATACATTGTGCTTTTACGGCATTCAGACGGTTGGACTCGTGTATTTGCCAGGTGGATTATTCTCTGTGTTGGTGTACTTCCAGCCAATCTTGATTGGACTCTTTGCCTGGTTGTGGCTGGGTGAGAGCATGACGGTGCTCAAGATCATTGGGCTGATCATGGGATTCCTCGGGATACTTGCGGTCAGTGCAGATGGACTGACTGGACAGGTTTCCATCGTGGGCGTCATTTTAGGTTTGTTGACGGCTCTTACGTGGGCGCTAGGCGTGATCTATGTGAAAAAAGTCAGTGCCAAGGTAGATTCGCTGTGGATGGTTACCATGCAATGCATCATTGGTGGCGCGGCCTTAACTCTTTTGGGGACAGGCGTAGAGAGCTGGTCCGACATTGTCTGGAATGTTCAGTATCTGATCGGTCTCAGCTATGGCGCTACATTTGGTGTACCGATTGCCATTGTCATTTACTTTGGGCTCGTGAATGCAGGCGAAGCGAGCAAGGTGGCCGCCTTTACGTTTCTCGTGCCGCTCATCGCAGTTGTCACTGGTACCATTTTCATGGACGAGCCGGTTACGTATTCGCTCATCGCTGGTCTGGTATTGATCGTGTGCAGTATTTGCTTGGTGAACTATCAGAAAAAGATCCAAAAGCCTGTTATTGCCAATACTCTCAATCGTTGATGGAGACGACAAAGAAAACAGCCGACACTTCACAGGTTCGGCTGTTTTTTTATGAGATTATACGTAGGGCTCTTTGTAGATTCCTTTTTCATAAATGTACTGAAGGCAAGCATCTGGCAACAGGAAGCTGGGATCGCCGCCCTTGCGGATTTCGTCTCGGATGTAGGTAGAGCTGATTCCCATATTGATGCCTTTGCTCATAATGAGAAAATGCTCGTCGTGATTGCGCAGTAGCGCGTCCTCTGCGATCAGGTCAGCGGTCGGATAGCCTTCACGCGACATCACGATGAAGTTGAAGCCTGCTACCAGCTTTTCGGCGTTGCCCCAGTTCGACAGTCCCTCTAACAAATCCGACCCCATGATGAAAAAGAGCTCGTCGCTCGGGTACTTCTTTTTCATGTGCATCATCGTATCATACGTATAGGTTTCACCTGGCAAGGCATCCATCTCGACTGTAGAAATTTCGAAAAGAGGTTCGTCATACTTGTTTGTTTTGTGTGTACTGCTTGCTAAAGCCAGTTTGAGCATGTGCAAGCGATGGACGTCCTCTGTCTGCAATTTTTTATCATGACGCTTTGAAGAGCATGGTACGAAAATGACTTTGTCCAGTCGTCTCCGGTGAGCGACGGTCGCTGCCGTGAACAAATGGCTGTACGTTATGGGATCAAAGCTGCTGCCATAAATGCCGATTCGCATAAAAATTGCCTCCTATCGTCATGAGCCTGTTATTTTTTTCGAACAGTCATGCCAAGCTGGTTCTGAAAATGACCGAGAGCCCATTTGTGGCCTTCTGGAAGAAAGCTCGCTACAGCATCCTCGTGGATGACGACAGAAAAGCCGTTATAGAAGCCTTCAATCGCTGTATGCAGTACACAAATGTCCGTGCAGACACCTACCAGATGAATCTCGGTAATACCTCTCGTGCGCAACAATAGCGCAAGGTCGGTACCTTGGAAAGCACTGTAGCGCGTCTTATCCATCCAGTGAATCGTATCTTCGAATTCCTCGTAAATCTCCTGAATGCTGCCATACAAATTCCGGCCAGCCGTACCGATAATGTTATGCGGAGGGTAGAGTCCAGTCTCAGGGTGGTACGGGTCCTGCTCGCGATGAGCGTCGACTGCCATGACGACAAAGTCGCCTTCTGCGAGGAAGTCGCGGATCAGCTCTCCAATGCGTCCTTCAATAGCCTGGCCAGGCTCTCCACAAGTCAATGCACCATCTGTCGCGACAAAATCATTCGTGTAGTCGATCACAATCAAAGCTTTCATGGAAAAAACCTCCTGAATGTGGACTTTTTCAGTAAATCATGGCAGTTGGGGTAAAGCCTGTAAAGCGATAGAGCTTGGCTGGTGAATTCGAAAACTCGGTCGAGTAGACAGGCTGTCCGTCAGCCGATAGAACTGGCTCC
>NZ_AKIX01000135.1:0-31393 GCF_000282075.1 Brevibacillus sp. BC25 | reverse complement strand
GGTTGTCTGACACTGGCTGTTCAGGCGCATCCTGCGTACAACCAGCCGATACAACTCCTAATGCTACGAGCAGGCTCAGTATGAATCGTTTTTTCTTCAACCTAAGTCCTCCCCAATCTATACGTAACCATCTATTGCACTCGCTTTCCTTTGACAAAGAGCGGCTGTAGGCAGTAAGTGTAATAATCGATATTTTTCAAGTAATAGATCAACCTGTCGAGACCGGCTACCAGTCCAAGAAACGAGGCAATAAAAAATGAAAAACCGTAGTTATGAAGGGGCAACATCGCTATAGTGATGACAACGGTACTGACGAGAAATAAGGTTGTCACCGTAAGCGCTCCCTTCCGATCGTCAAAATAGAGCAACATCAGCACGATCACAAACATAACAGCGTACAAATACCCCGCGATGACCAAGATGTTGTACCTCTCCATTTGATCGGACGTAAAACCGATATGCGGAAGCAGCGTAATGCCTAGAGCCAGTGCAACGAAGGAAAAGAACAACTGCACCTCCATCATGAAGCTGAGCTCCTGCATCAACGTTTGAACCATGTCTGTTTTCGCCCGCTTGATATCCTGCACCGAGCCTGTGCCCAATATCGTTCCGTAATACGCTCGGTACTTCTCGTAAAAAGCAGTCTCCACAGATACCACAAACATGACCATGGTAGGCAATATGCTCAAGGAAGCGTAGAACGCTGGCACGTCGTAAAAAGGCGCAATCACGTAAGTATCCGCTACGACCTCCTGCAACGGACTCCCCAACCAGTAAATGAAATGGTGCACATAAAAACCAAGAGAACAAAAAAGACCCACACCAAGCAGACTTGGGTACTTTTTCACGTATTTCAGGAAATCAAAATAATTCCTCTCCCGCTTCGGGAAAAAACTCTCAAGATGAATCATAGAGAGGACGATCATCGTAAAAAAGCCGAGATCCAAAGAAATCAGCATCGCGATCCCTTTTTCCAGCTCAGTCAGATTCAACAGCAGAAACGCAGCCAGAAGCGTAACGGCAACAGCAGCCAAATACCCACGAATGATGCGCATATAATCCTTTAATGCGGACAAGTAGGCGGATTGCAGCCATACGACGATCAGTTCCACAAAAAGAAGGTAGGCTACGAGTTTGAAGCCAGACGGCAGAGGCGCGAGCCAGTAAAAAACACCGCCCAGAATCCCCCCCAAACCTAGACAAACAGCGATAACTCCATACAAAGACGCAATGATGTCGTTATACTCACGCAAGTAAATTTTGTCTGCAATATAGCGAGAAATGACCATGGAAAAGCCGCAGGTAATTAACAGCGAAAACACGAATGCATAAACGACAGCTGCTAAAAAAGACATCCTTTCCAAATAGCTGACATTCAATTGAAGAAGGATTTGCTGTAGCACCGTAATCATTACCATACAAATCAGCATCGGTCCGACTGTGACCAGCGAAGAAAATGCATACGCCTTCACACTGGACAAATACCCTTTATTCCGAAACATTTTCTTCAGTTCAAAGCCAATGCCCGCCATGTTTCTTACACCTCGTATTTCCGATACATATTGCGATATCCCGCCAAGAAATTCCCATGTGTGTAAATAGTCGATACTCGCTGGAAGCCACATCTGCCCATACGCCGTCTCATGGGCTCGTTTTGGCATAACGTAATGATCGCTTGAGCAATTTGAGTAAAATGCATGACGGGTACCGTTATCCCTGCGTTGCCATAGTTGTCACCATTGCCGTACAACAATTCCCGACAGCTTCCCACGTCCGTTGTGACGAAGGGTTTTCTGCATGCCATTCCTTCCAAAATAACGAGCGGTTGTCCTTCACTGATGCTAGTCAAAACAAGCATGTCCATTTTTCCGAGATACTCTTTCACATTAACCGCACCCGTAAACGTAACATCCTCCAGCTGCAGGCTTTCGACCAATTGCAGGCATTCTGTGTAATACTCCTCGTCTTCATCTGTCGGGCCCATGATGACAAAGCGTGCGTGTGGCACTTGTTCTTTGACGAGCCCGAAGCTGTGCAGCATTGTTTTAATATCCTTGATGGGTACCACGCGGACGACAGCGCCAATAGTTATTGCGTCGTTCTTTTTTTCCTCCACGATGTCTGCATAGTCGCTCACTTTTACACCGTTTGGGATCACTGATACTTTGGAAGGATCACAGCCTAGCTCAATCTGAATTTCCTTGTTTCGCTCAAACAACGTGATTACCTCATCCGCGTAGGAGTAGGCACATGCAGAAAGGTTATGAAAATAATCGATCCAAATATCTTTAAAGTGACCCTTAATCCAGTTTGCCTTGATAATTTCTTCTTCCCGCTCGCGGGTATAGATTCCATGCTCCGTCAGCAAAAACGGCTTTGCATGCAAATACTTCCCGAGACTCCCAGCTACACCGCCATATCCTGTACAAACACTGTGATACAAATCCGCTTGCGGCATGCCGTTTTGAATGACCAGACATAGCGGCAACACCATCGAGCGAATCATCCAGATCATTTCGGTGAAGGGAATTTGCGGGTATTTTTGCTCGCAAAGCCGCTGGATTACCTCGAAAAAGTCCTTGCTTGTAAGCAACTCGGCTACGGATGGCACCTTACTCCCTGACAACACGGAAAAAAGAGCGTGCCAGTCGCCCTTACTGCCATCAAGCAACGAAAGCACCGCTTGCTGCTCATCCTCAGTTAGCCCCAGACGCTTGCCCAGTGCAGCCTCTTCTTTGAGATAGGCATCCAGAAATACCTCTTTGATCTCCACCACATTTGCAGGGAGCTGATAGACGTATTTCCCCCTGTTTTTCTCTTCTGCACCAATCGCATAAATGATAAATTCATGCTCTGGCATACTAGCGATTAAGGAATGAATCCAACTAGAAACGCCTCCTGTAATAAAAGGGTAAGATCCTTCGGCAATCAGACAAATTTTCATCGCTTACTCTTCCAGTCCTATTTCAAATTTTGCACCCGTTGCATGTACAAGATAGGCGCCTTCCTCTATTTTTTCTACCGTGCAATTGACCAAGCTCGTCATTTTTTTGTTTGTCCGCAAGATGTAATACATTTCGCCGGAGAAATTGTTCATGTATCCTGTCATTTTTTTATCTGTATGCGCGATATACACATCTGTCTGCAAATAGCTCTCAAGGCTTGCTGCAGCTTCGGAAGCAGTCTGGCTACGCAGCCATGGATACTGCTGGTAAAGCTCTTCCATCATGAGTTGAAAGTCTTTTACCAATTCCGGCCACGACTTGTTATTGCTTCTCTCCTTGTCCAACACATCGTCTGGGTGAACAAAATGAGAAAAAACACCGATGGATGTGATCGCATTCGCTATGTACCAATCATGAATGTCTGTGCGACTGTATCCCGAGGTAATACGCGGCAGCTCTACGATGCCATCCTCCGCAACGGAAAACTCCTGGATGTATTCGTGCGTGCTGTCTGATTCCGCATATAAGGAGGCAATGACTCTCAGATCAGGGAAGGACTTTTTCAGCGCTCGACGCCCTTCCGCTCCCAACACGTTGGAAGGCGGGACATACACCTGTACGTCGTATGACGAGAAGACCTTCCTGATATAATCGTCCAGGTATGCAAGTGACTCAGCCATGCTTGCTTCATCAGGCCAAGCCTTATACTCGTAATGGCTCGCCGTCGCTTGATCAGTAACCAGCGATTGATGATTGTATCCGTGGATGCCCAATTCACCACCCAATTTCAACAAATCCCTGCCGTACGTAATCAGATTGTTCGAATCCGTTCCTTCCTCATCTGTAAAGGGGGCGGCAACTCGGTTATTGTATGTTTTGATAATCGCTCCCGTGTAGGTCACATCATAATCAGCAGCAAGCTTGATCATGTCGGGCCACCACACATCCCGAAAGAAGCTGGGAATATCTTTGCGGTACTCGCCGTAAATATTCGGCTCGATTCCCTGACGAAAGGGAGCGGGAAAGTCGTCAATATACGTGATTTTCATATTGAAAATAGGGTACATGAAATCTTGATTCAGTAAACTGATGCCACCAGCAATCAGTCCTCTGTTCATTGCAGATTGCATATTCGTCCCGTTATAGACCAGAAACTTTCCCTGTCCATGCTGGGCCTCCCATAGCAGTGGCATATTGTCGGCAGAAACTGCATGTACTTTCGCTTTCCTATCCAACTCTACAGGAATCGAGGAATTAACAATGGACTCTGCCCCGATTTTTGCATCTTCTCCTTGGATCAAGAGATTGGATGTCATCTGAATGCCGTTTGTCACGATGGGGAGATCGATGGAATTGATCCCTAGCTTTCGGTAAATGCGATATAAGCTGTCGTTGTATTCTGGCGTACGTGAAAGGAACACATTTCCCCCATTGTGCGCATATTGCATCATCGCATCCAGATCGGCTAGCAAGCCCAGATTTTCTATGGTGACAATGACCGTCATGTATTGGGAATCGGGCTTCGAGAACTGCTTAACGTCTGCGAGATCGTACTCCTTTTTCATATACCGCAGCACTTGCTCCACATTCCTAGCGATTGCCATACTGCTCTCATCCTTGGAATCATGCAGAATGAGGAACCGCTCCCTTGCAAGCTTGGCGATTTCTTCCTGGCTGATTGCGTTTTGCTTCGGCTCGTCAGTCTGCACTCCCGAGCCTCCCGATTTATTACTGCTCACCTGGAGGATGAACTGGGAACGGGTAGCTTCTATGGTGATCCCGAGAATCGCCACAAAGATCAGAATGATGTAGATGTTTTTTTTCACGGGAATATCGTTGGACCTCGCCCCGCTCCATTCTCGGTCCTTTTCCCTGTCTCTTTTCTTTCTCCTGTTCCATGTCATTCTCATTTTGTATCGCTCATCTCTTTCGAATTCGTCCCTGCTTCCTGTGCAGCAGCGACTTCCTTCCAAGTACTGTCTTGTTCATCCGCCTCCAGGGTGTTCCAGTAGCGGATCATCATCAGCGTAGCGTGAGAGATTTTAACCGACGAGCCTTTTAATCGATTCATTTCTGCCGCAAACCCTGCATGGTCTCTGATCGTAAAGAATCGCTTTAGCGACATAACATATGGCTGTTCGCTTTCTGGATGATACTCATGAAACAATTGACAGTACTGTGCGGCTTTTTCATAGGACTGGTTCACTAACTCACAATTGATCTTGTCCACAAAATAGCTTTCTTGTTCCTGATAAATGTCCAATAAAGACTCCAGCACAAAGGAATACGTATAGCTGTATTTCACATAGGTGCGTTGATCAATCAGTGAACTGTCCAAGTACTTCTTCAAAACGTCTGCGTAGGCGCGTAAAACCTCAAGATCCTGCTTGTTCTCCTCGTATTTCACTGATAAATCCTGCAGTTTGAGTTGAAGGTTGCGCCGCATTTCCGTTAAAGCGGCTGCCGCGTAGTGAACCGTTTCCGAATCCTCGTTTTGCAAGGCTGTCTCCAATGTGCCGATCTGCCAAATGGTCTGCTCTTTCAGGACATCGATCAGCATCTTTCGGCGCGTGCTAGTGTCGTTCAAAAACAAAATGTCCTCAACTGGAACGATGTTCATTTCCTTTTCCATGTCCGCTCTTCGGAAAATATTCGATCCCTCGGCTAGTTTAAGCAAATCACTCTCCAGCATTAGCTCATTCACATTCTTTTTCGACGTTCGCTTGTACACATCGGTTATCCCCAATAACAGGAGGCCAAAAACAGGAAGAAAGCCAGCAACAAGCATTCGCATAATAAGCACCTGCTTATTTTTGCCGCGGCTTTGCATCCAACTGTAACTAACAGTCACCAAGACATGGAGGAGGACTAGATTAAGCATAGGCGCCATCCTTCATGGAGAAGCGATCCTGGTCTTTTTCCTGTACAATTCTCGCTGCAATGCCGAGTCTACCAAGCCGATCAATCACGATATTGGCTTCTTGCTCGTTTGAATTGGAGAGAATGATATAGACATCTCCTGTTTCGTCCATTCCCATATAATCCGCTTCGCGCAGAGAGCTCGCGATAAAGGTAGAGAGCGTATGATGATCCATTTGCGCAGCGTCCACTGTCAAGAGTGTAAAATCCGTGTTCAACTGTTGCTTGGCGTCCCTTTTATTCTTCAACATAGCCGAAAAATAAGCTGGAATCAGGATGGAGGTGCCTTCTAGGTAGCGATCCTTTTGTGTGGAGTTTAAGAAACGAAGTGAACGCGACAACGCGGAAGAGATCAATTGAACGGCGACCTGAAAAAGGTTTTGGGTGTACATCGTAAAATTCTCGAATCCAAGTTGTTGCAGCGTAATGACCGCCACCATTTTGCCCTTGTCAAAAATGGGAGCTGCCATAAGAGGCATGTCGTGACGCAGCTCTTTATTCACGATGATCTTCTTCATTGTCATTAATTCAGAAAGATAAGCATGCTCACTCATTTTCAACGAGCGTGGCAGATCAAAGCCCGCTTTATTTGATTTAGCCATCAATCGCAAGAAGGAGCCATTTTGATTCATCGTATAAATTGCGATCTCATCGGACTTCATGATTCTTTCCAACACCTTGACCGATTTCTGCAATACGCGTTCAGGCTCAAGGCTATCCAGCTCCTTGGTGATGTTGTATATTTTTCCAAAGCTGTCTTCTGAATTCACGATCTGCTGCTGCAATTCTTGCTTGACCATCAGGACATCGTTGTAAATGTCTTTTAAAAAGTCATACTTGTCTTCCATCGCTTGCTTTTGCAGTTCTTTGGACAGTACGTCCCTGTTGCGTTTGTCGATCGAATAACCCACAGCAATTCCGATAATAAAATAGACAGCGATATGAAACAGAACATTGGCGTCATACAAGAGCGATACGATATCGCGCCCGTTATGCAAACTTTCTCCGATGAAAAGTCCACAGGCCAGGATGACAGACAAGAGGGATTGCTTCGTTCCGTAAATCGCGCCTATCAACACGATGTAAATCAGCTTGAGATCAAAAACACCGCTGTTAACCGTTCCAACTGTAGCGAAAATCACCACAAGAAAAGCGAGAATGTTCTCAATGTACGGCCTTACATCCCATGAACGGAGCCAATGGATCGTTTTCTTCGCATCGCTCTCCTGTTCCTGCTCTTGTTCTTTCTCTGCAAGGGTCGTTTGATACCACTGCGCCGTTTTTCCCAGCCCCTCCGGCAATGAATACATCGGAACCCAGTCTAGTCTTCTTTTTGCCCGCGTATTGTCCAAAACCGACTTATCTACGTCTCCTGGGCGTTTTTTCCTTCGTAATATTCCCTGGAGAGACTGGTTCACCCCGAGAATGTCAATCAGCTCATTAATGCTGCTTTCCTGATTGGTAGACAAATTCATCACCCCGGTATCATCCGTGGTAACGGAACGGAAAATGGCGTCAGCTACATCCTCTACATAAATAAAATCTCTCGTTTGACTGCCGTCCCCGTGCAAAACTATTTCTTTTCCATGGTTAATCTGGGTTAAAAAAGTAGAGATGACGCCGCCTTCCCCTACTGCACTTTGTCTGGGGCCATACACATTCGCCAGGCGAAAGGCTAGCGTTCGCAAGCCGTACATTTCCGTCCATTTGCGGCAATACATCTCGCCGATGTGCTTGTTTATTCCATAAACAGATACCGGATCACACGCTGAATCTTCATGTAACGGAGTATTTTCATTCATGCCGTAAACGGCGGCCGATGACGCAAAAATAAATGTGGACACGCTATATTTGCTCGATAGCTTCAGCATATTCACGAGTCCAAGAATGTTCGTATTCGAATCCAGCAGGGGGTCTTCCATGGATGCAACAACACTCACTTGGGCCGCTAAATGTACAACGACATCGAACTTGTTGCTTTTAAATACCTCGTCACATTTTTTATCCGCTACATCCAGCTCGTATGCCTTATGCGGAAATGTGACGTTCCTCTGATTGCCTGAACTGAGATTGTCGAGGATGAATACTTTATAGCCTTCCTTATTAAATCTCTCCGCGACAAAAGAACCGATGAACCCATAACCACCTGTAATCAAAACTTTCATACTAACACCTCAGCTATTTGTTTCACCTGTCTATCTCCACGACGGACATCCCAACCCTGTTCCCAATACTTTTTGGACAGCCCATTCGATCCGCTCCAGCTGCAATGGCTTTGCTATAAAATCCCGCGCACCTGCCTGAAGTGCCTTGATGACGGTATCGTGCCTAGACACTGCTGAGCAAATAATGATTTTGGCATCCTTGTCCAACTCCATGATTTTGCGTGATGCAGTCAAACCGTTCATGCCGGGCATGGTAATATCCATCGTAACGAGTGATGGTTTATACAAGCAGTAATTTCTAACAGCCTCTTCTCCAGATGCAGCTTCTGCAACGACATGCAGTCCTAACGACTCAAATATGTTGCGCAGCACATGCCTCGTAAACGCTGTATCATCAACAATCAGTATGCTATTCATCCAAAATGCTGTCTCCCATCCTATCTTCTATATCTTTTGGACTACATTATAATAGTAATATATTACTATTTTTACTGCGAATCAAAATAGTAGTTTCTTAACTTTTCATAGGCACAAAGCCCCCTCGTTCCGTAGCTTTACCCATTCTACTAGGATCATCTCAACAATTTCTGAACAAGAGACAAAAAGAAGAACAGGGACAGTTACCTATACGGCAACTTATCCCTGTTCTTCTTCATACTTTTTTACTATCTTCCTCTACGTGACTTCTCTTTCTCTTTTTTTAACAAGCGAATAAAGATCACCAGTACAATCAGGAATACCGCCAAAATCACTCCGATTAACCAGAGCGGGATATTGCCCACTACCTCATTTATGCCTTTTGTCTGTTTCTCTTCATGGTCTTCGAGCTGAATAGAGAAAACCTCGTTTGATTTGCTCATCACAACAATTTGCCCATCTTCGTTGGAATTCTTCAGATATTCAAGTAGATCAGCATGAAGGAAGGTTCCCTTACTAGCCTTATTCTCGTCTGCAGATTGGAAAACACTCAACGTCCGCTCCTGATTCCAGATCGAGGGCTGGACCCAGGCCACATAACGGCTCGTCTCGTTGATTACGTGGTATTGGTTCAACTGTTTGGCCTCATTGATCAAAAGCTGTCCCTGAACCTTCTGCAAGCTCGGGTACTGCTCCATATCCCCCATCGCAACCACATTGTACGAGGCGATCTCTTGCAAGGCCTTCTCGTTCAGAGGCTCCTGGAAAATGACGAAGGAGCTTCCCTTCTGATTGCTTACCTCCGACAGCATATTATTCATTAGCATCGAAAACTGGGACAAATAGGAACCTGTCCATTTTTCCGGCAGCAGGAAGGCGGTGTCCTTCAAACCTGCATCCTGCACAAAAGGAGCGGGCCAGTACCGGAAGCTACGCTGTGCGGGTACCTCGTGCGGCACGTTTAAACTACTTTCCTTATCCACAAACACCCAGCGCCCCATGTTGTTCTCAGGCGCACACACATCACCCTTCTGGTTCATCGAAGCCGAGAAAGAGACTGTCAGAGCATGATTCGCCTCTTTGATGACTGACTGTGAAATGGGGATACTCACGTGGTAGTTATCGTTATCGTCCACTGCTTTCAACTGCTGGAGCATGACCGTATAAGGTACGCCATTTACCGTTACCGTCAACTGGTGCTGTGGCTTATCTTCCCCTTCGTACTTCTGCATGAGCAATGGGGAAATCTTCAGTTTCAAATCAAGCGTGACGTCCCCGGTAATCTTCCAATGAGACGGAATTTTCAAGGTCACCTGCTCGGTACGGCTGTTTCCGTGCTCAAGCATAACATGCGAATATCCGCCTGAAGCCAAAGAAAGAGAAATCGGACTTTGCTCTGTTGCCTGTACGCTGGGAACCTGGTTGACAGTCAGTTGATTCCCTGCCAACTGCTTGTTCATTTCCTTATCTGTCAGTAGATGAATCGTCTCGGCAAAGTTTGTCTCCTTGCCTCTCGACACCAAGAGCAAGAGCTTGGCTTCAGCAGATTGATTCACTCTCATCTGATAGTAATCGAGCCCCAGCTTTTGTTCCCTTGTCGCAATCCCCTGTTCAGCAACCAGTGTTTTGAGCGGGCCAGTCCACCCTTCCGGATTGCCGATCGCGATGACGTGTCCCAATTCTCCCTTTGCTTTCCACTCGCTCTCTGTCATGATCGGGATCGGGCGTTTCGTAGCTGTCTGGGCAGACAAGGATGTGGCTACCTTCAACGCGGCTGCCACCACATCTTGATCTGCGGCATCAGGAACGACGATTTTGGTAAACACTTCAGTCGAATTGCCCGGCTCTACGAACGGTACCGGGTACTCTCTCAACAGATCGGCAGACGAGGTTACGGCCTGCGTATCCAGAAAAGCAAAGGAGCTTTTATCGATTTTTACCCAGTTCGCTGGATCGTTCTGATCGTCACAAATGTTGTCGGTGAGCAGGCTATGCTTGGTGATGGTAATTTTGTGGAAGCCGATTGCCGTCTCGTCCGCTCCCAGCGGTACTCTGATTTTCCCTTGCTGGGCCGTCTCCTTGGTTAAAAACACGCTTTTCAACGGCTTGTCATCGACACTTACCGTCAAAGTAGAACGTGTGCCGTTCAGCAGCTCGGAGTGACTAAATGAGATCTCCAGATAGTTGTTGCTTCCGATGGTTGCTCGCGGAACAGAGTAGAAGTAATCAAAGGACTCGTTTACCCCATCCAATGTGACCGGCTCACTCGTAAAACGCAAAACAGTTCCTGGTGTCTTGTCAATTCCATTGGCTGCGTAAGTCGTTTTTGCTTGCTTGGCTAAGTTTGAAAAGGTAAACACAGCTGGGCGCATCGCCTGTCCCGATGGCGCAGTTGCCCCGGTTTGTGTCGGTGCTGTCGTGCCTTGAGCGTAGAGCGTACCCACTCCTTGCCCAAAAAGGAGAGCGGTTACGGTCAATAGCGCAAACGCCGGTTTCCAATTGTTTCTCTTCATGTTTTACACCTGTCTTTCTGCTGGCGGTGCGGACTTCTTATCTGCCGCGAAACGCTCTGTCTTATACCATTTAAGCTCCTGTCGAAATACAACCCGTTTGAACTCCAGGTAAAGGGCGTAGACGACCAGGACGATCCAGAGCTGCGAGTAAGTAAAATACATCAACAACACAATCAAGAAGTTTTTTACATTCAATTCAGTCCGTTCAATACTAAGTGCGATCATTACTTCAGTGACGTACAGGAAGTAAGCCAAAATCCAGAGAATCATGGCGACAATGCCTACCTGCAAATGCAGATCGACGAACATATTCGTCACAAACAGTACATCCGATACGATCACACCCATAAAGAACAGGAAATAAGTGAAGAAGAAGTAGATCAAATCAAACATGATGCTTTTCTTCCGCAAAGAGAAGATTCTCCACATGAACTTCAGCACAACGTACTGATTCCCTCGCGCCCATCGCGTCCTTTGCTTCCACCACACCTTCCAGCTTTCAGGCTCCTGCTCCCATGTGATCGCCGCCGGGAAGAAACGAATATAGTAGCCCTCATTGTAGACACGGATCGTCAGCTCGGTGTCTTCCGCGAGAGCTTTTTCATCCCAGCCACCCAGTTCCTCCACCAAGCTGCGGCGAATGGCGAAGTTGGTTCCCGGAATCGTCGTCACCCGGAACCAGAAAAATCGTCCTGCCTGCGCCATCCATTGAAAGCAGATCGTCTCGATGTTGATAAAACGTGTAAGCAAATTCGTAGCGGCGTTCACCACCCTGAATTTGCCGACAACAGCCCCTGCCTTTGGATCGTTTAACAGCGCCAGAACAAGGTAGTAGACAGCTTTGCGCTCTGGAGTATTATCAGCGTCATAGACCACGATGACTTCTCCTGTGGAATGAGCCAAGCCTTGGTTGAGCGCACCCGATTTTCCTTTTCCGGCATGAGGAGGCTTGGTGTGGACCACCTTCACGTACGGGTATTTGCTGGCGTATTCATCGGCGATTTCACCCGTGCGATCACGCGAGTTGTCATTGATGACGACAATCTCCAGCTTGTCTTTCGGATAATCCAACCTCAGCATCGCCTTAATGGTCCGTTCGATGACGACTTCCTCATTGTGAGCGGGGATCAGAACGCTTACCTTTGGCAGCGGATGCTGGTTTTTTTCCCACTCTGGAATGGGTCGTCTATATCGCAGGTAGTGAAAATACCCACCCTGCATCAAGAACATATGGTACAGCAGCATAATCCAGATGACAGACAGGGAGAGATAAAATAAAGCATTAGCCATCGAGATCACGCTCCATAAATAGTTGTTTGCGCAGGTTAGCCCGATTGCGCCACGTATACAACATAAACAGCATGACCATGACAGACACGAGTCCGGCAATGCCCCAAAGTACGAGCTGTACCCACCCATTTTCACGCAGGAAATCCTGAAGATTTTGGTAAATATCCGAAGCCTTCAACGTTGAACCCTGCTCCTCTAAAGACTCGGCGAGGATAGGTGGCTCACTGACTTCCTGACCGCTATCCAGACTGATTTCCTGTCCGCTCAGCCCGCGGACGTCTATCCACTTCACATCAGGCAGGGTCTCCACGTAGGCAATCATTTCTTTTAAAGGTTTTATTCCTAAATAGGGATGAAAAAACATGCTGACCATGCCATCGCGTACAAAGCTGACTTCTCTGTATTTGTCCTTGATATCCTGCAGCGGGGTAGAAGAGGAGGGATCATAATAACCGACTGTTTCCGGCAGGAGGGTCATTCCGTGCAAAAAGGCCGGCTTCGACACGAAAGGAGGGGCTCCCATGTGTACCCAGTCCCTGTCATTAAACTGAAGCTGGCCAAGGACATAAGGAAAGTAGCGGGCCATGACCTCGTACCCTTTTTGGCTCATCGTGTAGTGCGGGGCCTCAAAAGCGACCGGAGCCAGACCCAGCTCGGTCAGTTCCTTGATTCCTGTCTCCATGCGTGTCTGTATATAATGCTCCTCATATTCTTTCAGCGACTGCTGATAGGTCTCATACTCGGTCTGAGACGAAAACGCATGCCTTTTCTTCAAAGGAGTCTCGTCGTCCGGAGCTTTGGAGACTGGCGAGTTGTTTTCGATGTCCCAAAACTCCGACCCTTCCCCTGTTTCCGAATTGCGATAGTGGTGCATGTATCCGTGCAGTACGATGCTTGCTCCTCTTTTTTGCAACTCCCGCAGCACCTTGAGCATCTCTGGGCGATCCTTCAGATGGACCATCTCATGCGTCTCGGAGTTTTCGTACACCGGGATAAGCGCAATGACGAAAGGAATCCCCTTGTCTGCCAAATAACTCCCCGCCTCCCAGACCAGCTTGGGATCGGAATGGGGGTGTACGTCCTCCAGACGGATCAACGCGTAACGCCCCGCGTCATGCGGTTGCTTGAAAACCTCGTGTAGTGCTTCTGACACAAAGAGGGAGAAGGGCGAAGTGAAGTTGGAGCTAGCAAAATACGCTGTCTTTCCGTTCTGAACCATCAGCGGGTATGTATACATCCCCTTCCAGCCCTCAAGCAAAACATCGCCTTGAGATAGCGAGACATGCCCCACCAAATAGTTGTCATTCAGCAGGACTTGGTCAACACCCTTAGGCTTTGATACCTTCTGGATATCCACCTGTCCGTTCACCTGGAAAAAGGAAAACCGCGCTCCCAACTGCTCTACGTTTTTGCCAAGCGCAAGCCAGGTACCCTGAAAGCGTTGCATGATTTGCCTCGAAGAACTGCTCAAATCCTTCGAGATGCTACCGTAGTAGACGAGATGTGTGACTCCGTCCAAATCTCGCTCGGTCAATACCTCGTCCGCCACATAGGTGAGCTTTGAGCTGTAATGTCCCAGCACCAGATCAAGCATGCGCACTTCATCCGTCAAGGCTCCGTCTTGGGTCGAGTAGACGACCAGTACCTCTGGCTCTTGTCCCGCCCGCTCCGCAGCGTACAGCTTACCCCCTGTTCCAGCCAGCAGCAAGAGCATCGCAAGCAAAGAAACGACTATGCGGCAGCGATTATTGAATGTATTGTTCCAGCTCTTGTTTGGCACGTTGCACCATCTCCAAATGGTCACTCACATCTTCCGCGTAATGACTGATTCCAAACCCGATCGTCAGTGTGACCTGCTTTTTGTCATTCTCCAAATTGTGGACGGATAGGAGCCTTTCGATCTTTTTGACGACTACTTCCGCCCCTTCCTCATGGCTGTTGCTCAAAATAACAGCGAAGGTTCCTGAACCCTGCTCCCCGCGGTCGAGACGAAACTTGCGGTCTGTCAATCGCGTGTTGTTGCGTAGTATGGTTGAGAGCGAGCTGAGCAGATAATCTCCCTCTTTTGGACCGTACAAGCGTTGGAAGGAATCCAGATACAGGACTTCAATGAGCATCAGCGAAAAAGGGATGCCTGTCCGACGAGAGCGGCTACATTCTTCTTCCAAATCAAAGAGCAGTCGTTTCTCATTTGAAAAGCCCGTCACTTCGTCGATCGTCACCAGCTCGTCAAACTTCCCAACCATCTCCTGATGCTCGGCCACTGTCCGCCTCACCAAGCGATGGATCAATCCGGTCAGAACGGCAGCGCCGAGAAAGAGTCCCATCCAGATGACCATGTCAGAGAAGGAAAAGGAAATTGTCCATCCAGCAAACATGCCCCAAATTAACAAACTGCCAAAGGCGAATAAGCTGATCAGGGCGAGCCCCAGGCTAGCCAACAGTCCAAAAATGATACCCGTCAGACTAATGACCAGTGTCCAGACCAAGAGTAAGGCTGGGATCAGCGGCAGAGCAGGCATTCCCACCGCAAACAGGGCGAGCAGAATGATGAAAAGCAAAAACAACACTTGATAGCTGATAAATTTACCGTTTTTACTGAAGGGTTCCCTCATTGAACAGCCTCCTTTCTGCGAGCAGTGGAAGCAGATTGTCAAACGAATGCGTGTCCATCTGACTCATGTCCACGTAACCGCCATAGAACTCGCTTTCTGGACGTCGAATCTGCTGACGAACCATCCGTTCATATAAATCACGGGCAAACGTGTAATCCTTAAGCTCGCTCGCTGTCAGGATCGCCAAGCTGTACACAGCTGGAGACTCGTATGATACCAGCGGTTTCTTGGTACTGGCATCGTATCTGCCATACAATAGTCCATTACGCGCAAACTCATCTTTGAGAAACGCCCACAACTCTGGGGATGATATGCCTACCTGTGCGCGATGGTAGCCTATGTACAACTGGTCAATCAGATTCACTTCCTGATGATAGACATACTCCTTGCTGCCCAACTGATAAGAAAATGGGAAAAACCCGTTTTTGGTCGGCAACGTGTTCAGAAAGGAATGTACTTGATTATTCAATTCTTTGCTCACCTGTTGATGCTTCTCCATCAATTGAACGGCTGAAGCATTCAAATAGGAGAGTGTCAGGTAATCGCTGGCTACCTTATAATGGCGATCGTAAAAATCGACCAGCAGTCCCTCTCGACTCTGGTTCTCCACGATGCTTTGTCCAACTTCATTGGCCAATTGGATGTAGCTCTCGTCTCCCCATTTTTCGCCTGCCATGTAAAGAGCTTCTGCGATCCTCAGGTCATCCACCAATGCATTGGTCGCGACTGGGGTCTCATTCCCTCCACCCGCTTTCCAAGCAATCCATCCATCCTGATAATCGTAGGCTTTCATGACCTCTACATTCTTAGCAAAGAGAGCTTGATCCCCTTTTTCCACTGCGTACAGCATCCACAGACCAAGCGATTCCGAAAGGGTCTCTGTCCCTTTTGCAACACTCGGGTCATTAGATGTAGCAGGCTTCATATTTGTTTTCAAGGTCTGATCGTCATTCGTCAAATGCTCCTTGATAAAGAGCTCGCCCGGCAAAAGCCTGACGTATTCGGAGCTACTGGTATTCTGTTCCATTTTCATGGCAGACGGCACCCCCTGAAAAAAGCATCCACTCAAGATGAGGGCAAGTAGGGAGACTGCTATCATGGGAAAGCGAAAATCTTTCAACATGCTCACGCCTTTTTAACATAAGTTTCTATCTCGCTAAGATTCATCCCAGTTTCCATGTACCCTAGCGAAAGGTGTCGCAAACTTCCTAATATCATCCAACCGTTAAAAAGGTAGAGATAACTCCGCCTTCACTCGACAAAAGAACCCATCACTTTCTGTGATCAAAATTCCATACTAACATCACTGCTATTTTGTTTCACCTAGTATCTGTTTCCAACAAATGTTGAACAGCCCATTCAATCCTTTCGAACTGTAAGGGCTTTGCGATAAAATCACGTGCACCTGCCTGGATCGCTTTGATGACAGTGTCGCGTCGTGCAACTGCGGAGCAAATAATGATCTTCGCATCCTTATCCAGCTCCATAATTTTCCGGGAAGCAACCAAACCGTTCATCCCCGGCATGGTAATATCCATCATGACGAGTGTCGGTCGATACAAACAATAATTTCTAACAGCCTCCTCCCCTGAATCAGCTTCTGCCACTACCTCAATACCTAATTTCTCAAACATATTACGCAGCACGAGTCTCGTAAACGCTGTATCATCAACAATTAAAATGCTATTCATCCAAATTGTTTTCTCCTATCTTTTATACCACGACTTTCGAACTATCAAAAAGGATTTCCTATACTCAAAAACGACATGATCTGACCATTTTCTACATTCTACTAAGATCATCTAAACAATTTCTGAACAAGAGAACATCTTCAAAAGAAGAAAATAGGTATAAAGAACTATATATACACCTATCTATCGAAATAAAAAAGGCCGAAGCATCAGCTTCGGCTCAACTCATTCTTCTATTCGATTCTCGTTTCCCTACCAAGCTGCAATACAACTATCCGTACGCATATCAGTACCACCGCTCAGCACACCATTTTCATCACGCCAAATGATTTGACCGCGCCCGAAGTAATTACCGAGCTGCGCCCACTTGATGGTATGGCCCCTGCGCTCCAAGGCTTGTGCCAAATGCTCCGGGAAATGGCGCTCCAGCTCCACCGTTTTGCCTTCCATCCACTGCCAGCGCGGCGCATCGAGCGAAGCTTGCGGATTGAGGTGGAAGTCGATGGTGTTCATGACCACCTGTACGTGTCCTTGTGGCTGCATGAAGCCGCCCATTACGCCAAATGGCCCCACTGCTTTTCCATCCTTCGTCAAGAAGCCCGGGATAATGGTGTGAAACGTTCTTTTGCCTGGCTCCAAGCAATTGTCATGCGCAGGGTCCAGCGAGAAGTTATGACCGCGGTTCTGCATGGCGATCCCTGTCCCCGGCACAACTACCCCGGAACCAAAGCCCATGTAATTGCTTTGGATAAAGGAAACCATGTTGCCCTCACCGTCAGCAGTGGCCAAATAGACCGTGCCGCTCGTTTTCGGCTGACTCGGCTCTGGCGTCAAGGCTCCATGACCAATCAGTGCGCGTCGAGTATCAGCGTATTCCTCTGACAACAATGCTTCCTTGGAAACTTTCATTTTGCTCTCTTCTGTGATGTATTTCAATCCATCAACAAATGCCAGCTTCATCGCTTCGATTTGCTTGTGATACGTTTCCGTCGTGTCTTTTGCGTCAAAATCAAAGCCCTTCAGAATGTTCAACGCCATCAGACCGATCATCCCTTGCCCATTCGGCGGGATCTCCCACACATCATAGCCGCGGTAGTTGACACTGATCGGCTTTACCCATTCCGGCTCATAGGCAGCCAAGTCTTCTTTACGCAGGTAGCCGTCGCACTCACGGGAGAATGCGTCGATCTTGTCTGCCAGCTCTCCGCGATAGAAGCTCTCTGCATTTGTTTCCGCGATTTGACGCAGCGTCTCAGCATGACCCGGCGACTTCCAGATGTCACCCGCTTTTGGCACCTTGCCATCTGGCGTAAAGGTGGAGAACCAATGCGCGAACTCTTCCCCTTTGCATTGCTGGGAAAACTTTTTGTGTGCGGCATTCCAATAATGTGCCAATGTTGGCGATACCGGATAGCCATTCTCCGCATAATCAATCGCTGGCTGCAAAACCTCCGTCAGCGGAAGGCGGCCAAAACGCTTGGACAAGGCGGCCCACGCAGCAGGCGCCCCAGGCACAGTGACAGGGGTCCAGCCGTAGGTCGGCATTTCTTCCAAACCTTTTGCTTTTAATGCCTCAATGGAGATTCCTTGTGGAGCAGGCCCGCTTGCATTCAGTCCATGCAGCTCGTCTTTGATCCACACGAGGGCAAATGCGTCTCCCCCGATGCCGTTCGAGGTCGGTTCTACTACAGTCAGGCACGCAGCTGTTGCAATCGCCGCATCCACCGCATTTCCGCCCTTTTTCAATATATCCAGACCTGCTTGTGCCGCCAGTGGCTGCGAGGTCGCCACCATGCCGTTCTTGGCAAAAGTCGTCACACGCTTCGATGCGTATGGGTATTCCATTGCGTCATAGTTAACCATGATTTATGCCTCCTTAAGTAGTTCTTTGTTAGCCAATATGAAAACCAATGAAGGTCCTTTTGGTTTGAGTCAACATAGTGTAGGAGAAGAAAAAGCACAGTTCTCTTCGACTCTGACACGCCAGCATGGGGGATTCACTGTCCGTCTCCACTTCAAAAAGGGGACCGTCGAGCCAAAGCCACCCTATGGGCGGAAGTTTCTCAGGGAAGACGTGTTCGACAAGCGGGTCCCCTTTTGGAAGTTCCGACTGGGTAGGCGTTGTCAAGGTCTACGAGCCCTGTGCTTTTTCTTCTTACCAGCTTACGTAAACTTTCCTAGCCGATGAAAACAAACCCGTACGCCATTGCTCCCAGAATGACAAAAGCGGGATGGACCTTCCATGTTTCGAGTAGAAGGTAGGACGCCACTGTCAAAATCCCTGTTTGCATCCAGCCGATTCCCTCGACTGCGCCCATCAGGAATTGATACGTCATCGTTCCAAGCAAAACCGTAACGACTGGTCGTACCGATTGGGTCATCGCTTTTACCTGTGGAGCACTGCGGAATAAGTTAATAAAACCCATCAGTAAGACCATCGCGATCGCTGTCGGAGCAACCGTTGCAAATAATGCGACTACTGCACCCGGTACACCCGCTACCTGATAGCCAATGTACCCAGCGAGCTTGGTCGCGATTGGACTGGGCAGCGCATTTCCTACCGCCAGCACTTCTCCGAATTCCTGTACAGTCATCCACTGGTAATGGTCAACCACTTCATTTTGGATCAAAGGAATGCTCGGTGGTCCTCCCCCGTACCCCAAAATGTTGGAGATAAAAAAGGCCCAAAATAATTGCAGGTAGATCATGCTACTCCCTCCTTGCCGTCCTTGTTCTTACGCTTGCGGACAGACCAAGTAGAGTAGGCAAATGAAACCGCCAGCGCAATCCCTACTACGATGCCCGGATGCCAATCAAGGAAGAGCAACGCTACAAGTGAGAGTGCGAGGGAAAGGCTCACACCTGCTTTGCTGGACGCTCCCTTCCAGCCCTTTGAAAGGAATTCCCACGTAAGGACGCCTGTCATGACTGCGATTACCGGACCGATTGCCTGGATCATGCCGTATACACCCGGCGCATCCTTCCATTGATAAATGACTTGCAGCAAACCGATCATCACAAGCACGATTGGCATCACTACTGCGATGTTTGCCACTAATGCACCCTTCCAGCCTTTTACCCGATAGCCGATAAATGCGGCCAGCTTGGTCGCAATAGGCCCTGGAAGAGCGTTGGCGAGCGCCAGATTGTCGGAAAAGTCCTCATCTGTCACCCATTTGTACTTTTTCACGCATTCGGTGTAAAAGAGGGGAACCATCGTAGGTCCTCCCCCAAATCCGAAGATTCCGATACGGAAAAAGGCGAGAAATAATTGCCAGTAAATCATAGCTGTACCTCCATCCTTGCCTAGCTAGCGGAAAAGTTCGCCCGATTGCACCAAATGACAGGAGACCAGCTGGCCCTTGCCGATGTCTGACAGACTGGGCACCTGCGTCTTGCAAGTCTCTGTCGCATATGGACAACGCGGATGAAAGGTGCAACCGCTCGGTGGATTTGCTGGACTCGGCAAATCGCCTGTCAACAAGATCCGTTCTCGCTTTTGCCGTGGTTTCGCTACTGGAACAGCCGAGAGCAACGCCCGTGTATATGGATGACTCGGGTTCTCAAATAGCGTCCGCTTGTCAGCAATTTCTACGATCCGTCCCAAATACATCACCGCGATCCGGTCGCACAAGTGCTTCACGACCGACAAATCATGCGAAATGAACATCAGGGTCAGATTGAATTCTTTTTTCAAATCCTTCAACAAATTGAGTACCTGTGATTGAATCGATACGTCCAATGCAGATACAGGCTCGTCGGCAATGATCAGCTTTGGTTTTACGACCAGTGCGCGGGCGATTCCGATCCGCTGCCTCTGTCCGCCGGAAAAATCGTGTGGATGGCGGTTCAGATGTTCTTTTCGCAAGCCAACGACCTGAATAATCTCTTCGATGACTTTTTCCCGCTCTGCCTTTGTCCCAATGTTGTGCACCATCAGCGACTCCATCAAAATCTGCTTGATCGTCATCCGCGGATTCAACGAAGCGTATGGGTCCTGAAAAATCATTTGCAGGTTTCGCCGCATGACGCGCATTTCTTCTTTGGGAAGCTTCGCTAAATCTTTGCCATCAAACCAGACTTCTCCTGCTGTCGGCTCCAAGAGGCGTAGAATCGTTCGGCCCGTCGTAGACTTGCCGCAGCCCGATTCCCCTACAATGCCAAGCGTTTCACCAGGATACACGGTCAGATCAATACCATCGACTGCTTTGACATGTCCCGTCGTCCGTTTCAAAAAGCCACCCTTGATGGGAAAATGCTGTTGCAGCCCTTTTACTTCTAAGAGAGGTGTCGTCATGCCTGTTCTTCCTCCTTCGCGTACAGCCAGCAGCGACATTTTTGATTGTCCAGTTGCAAGAGTTCAGGGGCTTTTTCGTGACAAATCGCAATTGCTTGCGAACAGCGCGGGGCAAAACGGCAGCCCACTGGCATTTGATACGGCAGGGGAACCGCTCCCGGAATGGTTTCCAGATATTCGCGTTCTTCGTCCAGCTCAGGAATCGAGTTCATCAGCCCGATCGTATACGGATGCTTCGGACTGTCAAACAGCGTATCGACATCAGTCTCCTCTACGACTTGGCCGGCATACATGACGATAACGCGGTCACACATCTCGGCTACTACACCCAAATCATGCGTAATCAGCATGATGGAGGTTCCGGTCTTTTCTTTTAAATCGCGCATCAAATCGAGAATTTGCGCTTGAATCGTCACATCGAGTGCCGTTGTCGGCTCGTCTGCAATAATCAGCTTCGGATCGCAGGACATCGCCATCGCGATCATGACACGCTGGCGCATCCCTCCTGAGAGCTGATGCGGAAACTCTCCGTAAATCTCTTCTGCACGAGGCATTCCGACTGCTTTTAGCATCGCAATCGCCCGTTCCTTTGCCTCTGCCTTCGTAACCTTGCGATGCAGCATGACTGCTTCCTCAATCTGTTTGCCTACAGTATGTAGCGGATTGAGAGATGTCATTGGCTCTTGAAAAATCATCGCGATTTCATTACCGCGAACACCTTGCATTTCTTTTTCCGACAGCGCAAGCACGTTCTTCCCATTGAAGCGAATCGATCCTTCCGTGCTTCCGTTGGGCGGCAGCAAGCGCATGATCGACAGGCTGGTTACACTCTTCCCACAGCCGGATTCGCCCACGACGCCAAGCGTTTCACCAGCACGGATAAAGAAGTCGACGCCGTCCACTACACTGACGACACCGCTGTCCGTGCGAAAACGGGTTCTCAGCTGTTCCACTTCCAAGATGGTCGTCATCTGCTCCACTCCTTTTCTCCCGTGTAGGGCATTCATTATTTACGTGCGCGCGGGTCCAGAACTTGCTGTAGACCATCCCCCAACAAGTTGAAGCCCAGCACGACTAAGAAGATCGCAATCCCCGGATAAAACGTCGCATAGGGCGCGACGGACATAAGCGTTTGTGCTTGGTTTAGCATGCTGCCCCAGGAGGGAGTCGGCGGCTGTACACCCAATCCGAGATAGGACAAGGATGCTTCTGCGATAATCCCGGATGCCATCGCCAACGTCGCTTGAATCACAATCGGGTTCATAGCATTCGGCAAAATGTGGCGGAAAATAATGCGTGTATCCTTTACCCCAACCGAACGTGCTGCTTGAATATACTCCATATTCCGAAGCGTAAGAACTTGACCGCGTGTAATCCGTATAAATGCAGGGGCAAAACCAATCCCAATCGCCAGCATGGCATTCCCGAAACCTGAACCGAGCACCGCCGAAATCGCCAGAGCCAGAATCAAAAACGGAAAGGCCTGCATCGCATCGACGCTCCGCATGACGATCCACTCATCCCAAAAGCCGCGGTAGTAACCGGACAAGAGTCCAATCGGCACCCCGATCAGCATCGCAATACCGACAGAGATCAACGCTGCCTGAATGGAGATGCGCGCCCCGTAAACAACACGGGAGAAAATATCCCGACCGAGATCATCGGTCCCAAACAAATGCTCGCCATCTGGCGACATCAAAATTTTGTTATAGTCTTGTGCATTGGGGTCGAAGGGTGCGATCAGCGGCGCGAAAATCGCCACCAAGATCAATCCGAGGATAATCACCGCTCCGATGACGCCCAAACCATTCCGGAGAAATTTGCCCACGGTTTTCATCACTCACCTGCTCCTTTCCCAGCCTTGATGCGCGGATCAATGACAGCGTACAAAATGTCTACAATCAGGTTTACCAAGACAACGAGAATCGCAGAAACAAGAATGGCTCCTTGTACTGTTACGTAGTCACGTTTGAATACAGATTCCACAATCAGACGGCCAAAGCCAGGAATCGAAAAAATCGACTCGGTAATCACCAGACCACCCAACAAGCCTGCGATCATCAATCCCGAGGTCGTTACCACTGGAACCATCGCATTTCTCAGCGCATGCCCCAGAATCGTGCGAGCCTCATTCAATCCCTTCGCTTTCGCTGTCCGAATAAAGTCCATGCTCACGACATCGAGCAAAGAAGAACGCAGCATTCGCATCAACACGGCAGATTCCCGCAAGCCCGTTGCCAAACAGGGCAGAATCATAGCCATCAGGTTTTGTGTAGGATTCTCGGAAAACGGTACATAACCGGATGAAGGCAGCCACTGGTTTTCCACGGCAAAGAAAATAATCATCATCATCGCCAGCCAGAAGCTGGGGATACTCATACCGCCTAGCGCAGTAAAGGTACTTGTATAGTCAATCCAGGTCCCGCGTCGCACTGCCGCGAGAATTCCCGCAGGAAACGCAATCAGAATCGCTACCAAGAACGTTCCGATCGTCAATTCCACGGTAGCTGGGAGTCTTTGCATAATTAAGTCTGCGACCGGCACACGGTCCGTAATCGATATTCCCAAATCACCCGTTACCACTTTTCCTAGCCAGGAAAAATACTGCACCACGATCGGCTGATCCAACCCCAGCTCGGTTCGCAGTGCCGCATAGGCTTCCGGTGTCGCTTCCTCTCCTAAAATGACCCGGGCAGGATCGCCCGGGATCATATGAATCAAAGAGAATGTCATAATCGACACCAGCAGGAGAATAGGGATTGTCAGCAATAGACGCCTGATTATGAACATCATGACAATTCCTCCTTGCTCTTGCTGTTATAGTGTTGCGCTACCTATTGCTTGTCCAAATTGGCTGTACGGATCAAACCGTCTGGGACATACGTAAAGCCGGTTACTTTCTTGTTCATGCCGAGCAGTACATATTGGTGGTACATGTAGGCATAGCCCGCTTCTTCTTGCAGCAATGTGGCAGCTTCGTCATACAGCGCCTTACGTTTTGCTTCGTCCAGCTCACCACGTGCTTTGATGACCAGTTCATCCAGCTTCGGAATGGAAATGCGGCCATCGTTGTTCGATGTATCTGTTACAACGAAGTCATGGAAGTTTTGATCAGGGTCCTGACGTCCAGACCAGCCCAATTGCATCGCTTCAAATTCGCCTTTATCGCCTGTTTCGATCAATTGTCCATATTCCAATTTTTCCAATGTCACATTGATGTTGTGTTGTTTCAGCATGTTTTGCAGTACCGCACCCAGTTGCTCATTCTCTGGAGAAGTAGAGATGTACAGCTTGAAGTTAAATCCGTTTGGTTGACCGCCCTTCGTGAGCAAATCCTTGATTTCTGCTGCATCCGGCGGCTTCGGTGTGTTCAGTGCTTCATTGTAAGCCAGACTGCCTTTTGTAAATGCTGTGCGAGCCGGTGCCGCATAGCCGTTAAACAGTACTTTTACCAGGGCTTCACGATCAATGGCACGATCCACAGCCTGACGGAGGTACTTGTTGTCAAACGGCGGGCGGGAGTTGTTCAAGTAAACACCTTGGTAACCCATGCCGGATTCCGCGACCAATTGCAGGTTCGCATCGCCCTTGATTGCAGGAATTTCTTTTACAGGGGTATCATCGATGATATCCAGCATGCCGGAGCGTAGGTTTTGCACCTTCGCTGTTCCGTTCGTGAATACTTTGTAGTTCACCTCATCGATCTTCACTTGACCATTCCAGTAGTTTTCATTTTTCTTCAGCGTCACGTGGTCGCCTTTTACTTGTTCAACAAAAACATATGGACCTGTACCAACCGGATGATTGAGGTATTGATCGCCATGTTCCTTCACTGCTTTTGGTGATACCATAATGCCCGAACGGTCAGTCAAGACGGACAAGAATGGAGCGAAGGGCTCTTTCATCTGGATTTTTATGGTCTGCTTGTCCACTACGGCAACCGAATCTACGAATTTCAATTCGCCTTTCCGGCGGGACTTCTCATCGTTCATGTTGCGCTCGAAGTTGAATTTCACTGCCTCAGCATCAAACTCCGTGCCATCGTGGAATTTCACGCCCTGCTTCAGCTTCAATGTATAGGTCTTGCCGTCTGGCGTTACTTCATGCGATTCCGCCAGCATTGGCACTATTTTTCCTTCTGAATCGATATCAAACAGCTTGTCATAGAGGCTCGCGTATACTTGACGGTCGTAAAGCGAAGTCGAGGTGTTTGGGTCCATTGACGGCGGGTCTGCCTTTAACCCAATATTCAGTACTTTTTTGCCGGAGGCTGGCGCTGTTGTTGCGGCTTTGCCGTTTTCTGTAGTCGCACTGTTTCCTCCTCCACAGCCTGTAACCAATAAAACTGTCCCCAGAACAGCACTGAGCATTGCTTTGCTCACTTTGGTCGAAAACATAGGATGACCCCTTTTCTCTCGTTTTTTCTCTAGTCTCTACTCAGAATCGTTCGGCATTCATTTCATAATCCCAACGGATTTTCGCCCGATGGCATTCCCCCTTCCAAGGTCACTCGTATCTAACGGATAAAGTTATACTTGGACTTCAGTATTTTCAATTCGTTAATGACATTCGTTTTGGAGATGCCAGGAATCTTGTGTAGCTTTTTGAGCAAAAATTGCGATAATTCTTCGTTACTTGTTACGAGCACCTGTGTGAAAAGCTGATATTCACCAGAAGTGAGTACGATGAGCCTAATCTCTACGGTATCCGTTAATGCAGCAACCACATCGTCCAGCTTTTCCGCATCCACAGCCACTTGAATCATCGCCTGTACGTGAAACCCTGCCTTGACTGGATTGACAATACCGACCAGACTCAGGGCACCTTCGTCCTGTAATTGCTGGACGCGCATGCGGATCGTCTTTTCCGTGACCCCAAGGTCCTTCGCAATCTGGGTAAACGGCAAGCGCGCATTTGCTTGCAAGGCGCGAATGATCCCATAGTCGATGTCATCTAAATCAGGATAAAGTGATCTTCGAAAAGTTTCTTCCATATAAACACACCTTTATTCGTCTTTTTTTAGTAATATTCAACCTTATTACAGCTAAATTTCAGGAAATCTGGTCGAATTTCATAATGATTGTTGTTACTATAATACGATTTTCGACATAGCGCAATACCTTTATCTGAAAATTTCATTTTGAAAGCATTTTCATTCTATTTTTTTCTTTCCACCTATTCTTGCTATAAATAAAACGAAAAAAAAGAGCCTACTCCGCTAGTGGAGTGGCTCTCTATTAATATTCGATACGGTCCAGAGATTGAGACCATGCTTCAAATGGACTGCGTCCATTCGCAAGATTGATTCTCTGAAAAGGAATGCTGCGCTCTTCATGAGGGAGAACAATCTGCTCATAAATAAACTGATCATCAAAACCGACATGCGCCGCATCTTCTTTCGTGCAAGCGTAAAAGACATTGCGCGGTCTGGCCCAATAGATGGCTCCCAGACACATCGGACACGGCTCACAGCTTGTATACAGGTCACAATCGTTTAATTGAAAGGTTTGGAGATGACGACATGCTTCCCGAATTGCTTGAATTTCGGCATGTGCAGTAGGGTCATTGCTCGTCGTCACTTCATTACGCCCTCGCCCGATTACCTGCCCGTCCTTCACGACAAGGGCTCCAAACGGTCCGCCTATTTTATCACGTACATTTTCAAACGCAATCTGTACGGCTTGCCCCATCCATGTCTCTCGTTCCATCCGCTTGCCCCCTCGCATCCTTCTCCTTTTATCCTATGTCCATGCGCATCTGGACATGCTGGAAAAGTCACTAGCGGTTCATCGATTGCTTTAAATGGAACAAGTAACGGTTTCGAATGATCCAGAAATACACGCCCTGAACAACGACGAAGCTGCATAGGACAATCGCGGTCGGTTTGACCACAGACGCGACAAGAATCAGCTTCAACAAGCTTTGCAGGGAAACGAACGCCACCACGCTGTGAATAATGGCTACCACAATCGGTACGAAGAACAACAGGGCAACCTGAGTCGTGACGGTCCGCGTCAATTCCGCATCCGTGAGTCCAATCTTGGAAAGCGCTCCGTAATGCCGCTTGTCGTATTCCAGATCTGTGTACAGACGGAAATAGAGAAAGCTTGCTGCGGCTACAAAGAACAACACGCCCACAAACAATCCGATAAAGAGTGCCATGTTCGCCATTTGTTTCATGGAGTGGTAGTAAGGAGCCCGAGCTGAAAACGAATAATTTTCTTCGTAATGACGAATATCTTCCTGAAGCTTGAGACTAAGATCCTGCGTTTCCTTCCATCTTGGCACCTCGTATACAAAGCGCTGTTCTTCCTTCATGTTCGGAAGCCGGTCATACACCTGATTCGGTACAACAGCCAATCGATTAAATTCAATACCACTGATCAACGGAGTCATATTCGTGTCTGTTTTGACCACCAGCTGTTCATTTCCCACATGAAGAGTCTTGCTCACTACCGAATCGCCAATCCAGTTGAGCAGGACAAACACCTCGTCATTCGTCATTTGCAACTCAGGCGAATGGGACGCTACCGCCAGCCTGTTATAGTCGGACAGCTTCACAACCCCGATCTTTTCTTCATTGACCGGTTCGGGCAAAACCCGCATAGCTACTTGATATTTTTCAAAGGAAAAGCCACCCTGCTGCAAGCTCGTTTCAATTAACGACAGATGTTGGGCCCTCTCCACATCACTTTGTTTGGACTGGTATTCAAATGCGAACGGATTGATTTTCATCACCGTAATCTGAATCGACCCAGCCAACGCTGCCAGCGTGCCAATCGCACAAAAAGCAACGGTAGAGACGATACTGACCAAAAAGAACATCCTTGCATTATCCTTCATCCGATAGGCCAAATCAGAGAGCGTCAGGAGATTCGTACCTTTCCAATAGAAAACGCGACGCTTCTTCAGAAAATCGATGAAGATGACGCTCAACTGAGTAAACAACAGGTACGTTCCTACAGTCGTCAGCGCAATGACCGGAAGCATCAGCACGAGCACATTCACGCCGTCAGCAGTGAGGGCTAAGGCATAGCTCATTCCCAACAAAGCTACTGCGACCAGAGACAGTACTAAAGATGCCCTTGGCTCACGCTTAGGCCGACCGCTTCCTTGCAACAGATCCAACAGACTGCGGCTTCGCAGCACGAGGACGGTAAACAGCGAAATGGCTGCATACAAAATGAGAAACGCCACCACTGTCAAACCGATTGCTTTCCACGGGAAGTAAAATCCGAGTGCTTTTACATCCAACAAAAATCCGGCGAATTGGAAAAATAGCTTGGCGAGAACCAGTCCGAGCCCAATCCCGATGGCAATCGAGACAATGCCAATCAGCATGTTTTCCATAAATATCAGCGTATTCCGCTGTAATGGTGTCATGCCCTGGATAAAAAGGATGCCGAATTCCTTCTCCCTCTTTTTCAGGAAAGCACCTACACAGTAAAAGAGAAAAAAGAAAGAGAACAGAAAAATGACGTACTCTGCTGCCATCATCCCAGTGGCTACGGATTCATGAATCTCCTGTCCGATAATTTCCGGATGAAAAATGAACATCGCATAGACGAAAAAGATTAAGACAGAAAAAACGCTACTCATGAAAAATGCAGCGTACATCCGTTTATTTCGTACAACGTTATTACACGCGAATTGTCGAAAGGTCATAGGTGTTCCCTCCCAAAAACGACAACGAGTCAATAATTTTCTGGAAGAATACCTGTCGGCTCTCACCACGATACATCTCGTTATGGAGCTGTCCGTCTTTAATAAAAATCACCCGATGGCAATAGCTGGCCGCCAAAGCATCATGCGTCACCATCATCATGGTGGTATTGTCTCTCTTATTGATCGCTTCCAGTGTCTCCATCACATTGCGCGAAGACTTGGAATCAAGATTTCCTGTCGGCTCGTCAGCAAGCAAAAGCGACGGGGAATGAATGATCGCCCTGGCAATTGCCGTCCGTTGGCGTTGCCCCCCAGACACCTCGAAGGTCCGCTTTTCCAAAATGTCCTGAATCCCTAGCTTCTCTGCAACACTTTGCAGCTTTTCTTCCATGACCGATACTTTCTCATTGTCCAAAGTAAGCGGTAACACGATATTTTCCCCAATCGTCAACGTGTCCAAGAGATTGAAATCTTGAAACACAAAACCGAGCTCACGGCGACGAAACAGAGCGAGTTTATCTTTTTTTAAATGATGCGGATTCGTACCGTTCAAAAGAACCGCACCAGAGGTTGGTGTATCAATCGTGGAGATCATGTTTAATAGCGTAGTCTTGCCACTGCCTGAGGGGCCCATAATACCGACGAATTCGCCCTTGCGAATCGAAAAATCGATATCGGTCAGCGCGCGGTAGGTTACCTTGCCCCCGTATATTTTACTCAAGCTATTTACAGCAAGCATTTCCATGCGCCATTCCCCTTTCTTGCACTTCCAAATTCAACTATACGAAAGTGCGCATAGTCCAGCTATCGAATTAACTTTCAGCTATCTTACTTTCTTGTAAGGTTGGTAAGACGGCAGACAAGACGATACGTACGGTTGTACCCTGGCCCACTTCTGATTCCATTTCCACCCCATGATGGAGCCGCCCGCAAATTTCCTTCACCAAGTACAGCCCCATCCCAGTGGACTCAGGGTATTTGCGCCCGTTTTCTCCCGTAAAATACGGCTTGAACACGCGACGAATATCTTCGGTAGGGATCCCGATTCCATAATCCTGCACTTCCAGTATGGCATACGCTCCGCGTTCATACGCACGAATGGTGACCTTGTTGCTTTTCCCTGCTGAATAGCGAACGGCATTCGTCAACAATTGGTTGAGGACAAAAGCAAGCCACTTATCGTCCGATTCCACTCGCCAATTCTCATCCACTTTTACCTCGGGATACACTTGGTTGCGAATAAACAGCCGCTTGTTTTCAGCCAACACGTTCTGCACCATGGAACGCAGCGTTACTGGCTCAATCAGGAAGTCCTGTTCAAATCGGTCGAGGCGAGCTATGTACAAAACGGTTTCCAGTCCACGCTTGATCCGGTCCACTTCTTCACGGACGCTCTCAGCTGTTGGATCGTCTTCATTTTGCAGCAACAGATGAATAACCGAAATCGGCGTCTTCATCTGATGAACCCACTGCTGAATAAACGTCGTATGGTCCCGTTGCTTGTTTTCGTAGGCATGAAGCTGTTCTTTGTAGAGGCGGTACTGCTCCTGACTGATGTCGTCCATCGCGCGGCACAACGGTGAATTCCCGTATGTTTGGGTCAGTTCCTCTAATGACTCTACCGGCTTGCTCAGTCGCTGATAGATTGTGCGGTGAGACAAATAACGGATGGAGAGAAAAGCCCCCGCGAAAAAAACAGATAAAAACATGACATAGATCATCAATGATTCATTCCAGTACCCATCCATCGCAAAAATCATAATCAATAAGATCAGTTGGACGAGAAAAAACGCTGCGAATGGCCAATGATCTCGAAGGAACAGCTTCATTGCCCTTCCTCCCAAGTCGCACGTAAGCGATAACCGGAACCGCGGACAGTCTCGACAGCTCCCTCTAAGCCTAGGTCCTTCAGCTTGCCGCGCACGCGTGTGATGTAGACATTCAGCGTGTTTTCATCGACAAACTGCTCATCCCACAGCTTTTCTAGCAAACGCTCACGGCTGACGACACGTGGATGTTGATTCATCAAGGCTTCTAGCAGTAACGCTTCCTTTTTGCTCAGCTCGATTTTGGTATCGTACATGGACAGCTCCATTCGCTCCAAAAACAGCTTGAGCCCCGCCACTTCAACCGTACGCTCCCCTTCTTGCGGAGCATATTGTCCGTAAGCCCGGCGTAGCTGGCTGCGGATTTTGGCCAAAACCACATCGTAGTCGAACGGCTTTGTGATATAGTCATCGGCCCCATTTTCCAATGCCATCACTTGGTCCATTTTACTTTCTCGTGCTGAGATGAACAGGATCGGGCAGTTGGACTCCTGGCGCATTTGCCGGCACCAATAAAATCCGTCAAATTTCGGTAGATTCACATCCAATAAAACCAGATCAGGGCGCGATTGGGTAAATACCTCCATGACTCTATCGAAATGTTCAACATTGACTGTTTGAAATCCGTATTTTTCCAGTTGCTCTTGCAGCAGCTGGTTGATTTTCGGGTCGTCTTCTACAATCATAATTGTGGACATCACTCATACTCCTCTCGTCTTGAGTCTCCTCCATTTTATTCTTTACTATACCATTAGAAAACTAGACTACGCCAAGCCTTTAGCGTTTCTCGTACTTAGATGTCTACTGAAAAAACGGCTTGTACGTTGCTGTTGTGGAGGGGAGGAAACAGGAGAAAACGCTCAGCTTCTAGGGCCACCCCCTGGGGGATTGACTGTTCGACTCCATGCAAAAAGCGAAACCGCGTCCAAAGTTGTCCTTTCAGGATGTTTTTCAGAGGTGGACGCTTAAGGGCGTGTTTCGCTTTTTGCATTGCGTCTCGGTCGGTTGGTCATAGCCCCGTCAAGTAGACACTAAAAAAGAGAAATTTTT
>NZ_AKIX01000134.1:0-29529 GCF_000282075.1 Brevibacillus sp. BC25 | reverse complement strand
CCCCCCCAGCCTCTGTTACCCAAGGCAGTTCTGGATTGAAGCCCTCGATATGCTCTTTTTCTTTTTGAAAGAAGGACTCGGGGATCAGCATCGGGAAATAGGCATTGCGATGCCCTGTCTCCTTGAAACGCTTATTCATCGCCTCTTGAATTCGCTCCCATAGCTCAAAGCCATCCGGCTTGAACACAATGCAGCCGCGTACCGGTGTGTAGTCCATCAAATCCGCCTTTTTAATGGCATCGATGTACCAACGCGAAAAATCCTCCGATTGCGGTGTAATTTCTTTTACAAACGCTTTGTCCTCTTTCATCCGTCTACGCTCCTTTTTATTCTTACGCAAAATGCAAAAAATCCCCCATCCCAAAAAGGGACGGAGGATCAACTTCCGCGGTACCACCCTGATTGACTACAGCATACGCCATAGTCCTCTCGATAACCCGATAACGGTGGGCATCCGGCTAAGCTCTTCACTAGCGGCTTCAGGATGGGGTGCAGTTATCCTTTACGTATCAGCCTTCCAGACTAGGGCCGACTCTCTGTCACGGGGGAATAGCTGCGGGTCCTTTCATAGCCTTTTGTGACTATCTATTAACTAAACATATTAGCGAGTCACATCGTCGTTGTCAATTGTTGGTACGCGCAGCGATTCTGGAGCCGAGCTTCACGTAGATCGGATACGCAACCACTGAAATCATAACACCTTTGAAGAGATTGAATGGGACGATTCCGTACAGAACCAATGACCAGATACTTGTCGCATTGAACATGGTCAAGAGCTGTTCAATCGGCATTTGATAAAGCACAGCGTACGCAGGCAACAGCACATAAGCATTTGCCACAGCCATGACAATCGTCATCAAAATCGTTCCCAGAGCGAGACCAGTCAGGAAGCCTTTTTTGCCTTGGCCCAGACGCTGCATGTAGACAGCTGCAAAAATAAAGCTTGATCCTGCTACAACGTTTGCAAGCTCACCGATCAAAAGACCGTCTGTATTTTTGAAGAGCATATGCAGTGTATTTTTCAGTACCTCGATAATAACGCCGGCTACAGGTCCGTACATGAGTCCCCCGATCAATGCCGGGAGTGTACTGAAGTCGAGCTTCAAAAAGCTTGGCATCAGCGGAACGGGAACCTCGAGATACTGCAGAATAAATGCAACGGCCGCCAGCATGGGAATCGTCACCAGCTTTTGGGTTGCACGTGTGCGCGAAGAATGCAGCGCTGTTTCTTTCATGTTTACCATCTCCTCATTTTTCTACTCCTTCTTGAGGAATGGCAACAGTCGTTGTAAGCTCACACGTCTTGTTACACAAACAGAATAAACCCTGTGGCTATTAGTTCCACAGGGCATTTGCAAGCGTATGACAAACCATGCGCAAATAAAAGGTACAAGAAACTAGAGGGCTGGCCTCTACGTTCTCATCCCATTTGCACAGGCAAACAAGCACGTGTGATAAACGTACTGTCGTCATCCTTCTCCCATCCAGACTGTACTGTCGGCTCTGGAATCACACCAGATCCTGCACTCCGTCGCTACTTTCAGCTCGGGAGGCTCGCGGGCTTAACATGCATAAAGCATGATCACCGCCGGTCGGGAATTTCACCCTGCCCCGAAGGAATGTGTAGTTGTATACAGCATATTATACTGCTGTTTTTTGATTTGACAATAGAGGAAACTGCCAGCTCGACACTTTTTGTTTATTTTTCCGATTTGTTTAGTGGGAATAACGTAACCAAAAAGAAATAGACCGCCCTTGAGTTCACCAGCTCTGCGGTCTATTTCACAACATAGTATTTGCGGGAAGCGCCTATTGTACCGACCGTTCCGTTTGCAGCCGAGACGGTCTTTTTTTACCTTATGCTTTTAGATCTCGTTACATCCAAATATTGCTACAACAACTTCGGATTATAAATCATCAAGAACCCGCTCCCCGATACTTCGTGACTCCCCAGTTCCAGACTAATAGCCCAATCCCGAAGAAAATAACAGCCACTACCGGCGTCATTGCCGCATATGTGTACCAGACTTCCTTGCGCAAAAAGTAAGCCGCCGGATAAACACCCACGAAGGCAAACGGCAGCACGTAGGTGAGCACAAAGCGAATCGCCTTGTTGTACACGTCTACCGGATAGCGCCCATATTGCTGGATGTTGTAAATCATCGGAGCAATCCCTGTCCGCGAGTCGGAAAAGAAGCTAACCGCAGCAATTGCGGTATACACGCCACCGTAAATCAGTGCCCCGCTGATTGAGAGCCCGATAAAGATGAACACGTCGTACCAGTAAAATGACAAATCGAGTTGAATGGCAGCATACCCCATGATGATGATCCCGGTTATGACTCCAAAAATGCGGTCTGGCGCAATCGACTCGAGACACACCTGTGCCAGATTGTGAATCGGTCTCGTCAGGATGCGATCCATCTCGCCCCGGATGATATACCGTTCGTTGAAGTCCCAAAAACCGAAGAACATCGAGAACAACGCGTATGGAACCAAAAAGAAACCATAGATAAAGATAATCTCGTCACGCGTCCAATCCCCCATAAGTGGAACATGAGTGAACACGACAATAATAAAGACGAGATTGATCAACTCAGAAACCAAATTGGACACAAAATCCCCGATAAAATCCGTTCGATAGGCAAGTCTCGTCTTGAAGTACTGGCTCAGGTAGTCGGCAAAAATACTGAAAATATGTCTCATGTTTTGCATGCTCTACCCTCCTTGCACAACCAGCTTGTTGCGGGCAAGACGCCACATCACCAAGATGGGAACCAGTATGACAAACATCCAAATGACCTGAAAACCGATCAATTCCCAGGAACGTTCCGTTGTAATCGCACCTGTGAAGATCAGGCTCGGATAGTAGTTGACCGCCTGAAATGGGAGATAACCCATTACCGTTTGCGCCCAGCCCGGGAAAAAACTGATCGGCAGCACGAGACCAGACAACAGATCCACCACGACCCGCTTGGCTCGCATCATACCATCGTTTCGGAACAGGAAGAAAGTCAGCAAGCCTGTCACCAGATTGATTTGTGTATTGATCAAAAACGCACACATCAAGCTGATCAAATACAGCCCCCATCCAGTCGCTGTCGCCGGGAAGCTGAATGGAATGATCAGGCTGATTAGGAAGATCCCTGGACCCGCGAAAAAGAGAAAGCGAAAGATCCCTTCCCCAAACGCCTGCGCCGTTTTCACGGACAAGTAATTATAAGGGCGTATCATCTCGATCGCGACCTTGCCTTCTCGGACGTCCTGAGCTATTTCTGTATCGATGTTGTTAAAATAAAACGCCCGCGACATCCAAGCAATCGCAACGTAGGAAGTCATCTGTTCAACCGTAAGCCCGCCCAGCTGCTGCTGGCCTCCGTAGATCGCTCCCCATAAAAAGTAGTACGCTCCGATGTTAATCGCGTAGATAATGATCCCGCTGTAATAGTTCACACGATAGGCAAGCATCGTCAAAAACCTCATGCGAATGAGTTCCATATAAAGCTTACGCATGGCTGGCTACCTCTTGGTCTGAGGAATAAATGTTGCGAACGATATCCTCTGTGCTCGTCTCCTCGATTTTTACGTCGCTGACTTCAAACGATGACATGACTGTCGACAAAACAAAGGGCAGCATTTCCTGACTCCGCGCAACTTTTACACTGAGGGTAAAATCATTGATTTGCTCGATCTCACAAGGCAGCTCTCCCAATGCCTGACGGAGTGCGGCTGTTGAAGTACGCTTTTTCATTTGGAAGGACACCTCTGTGCCATTGCCCCATTTTTCCTTGAGGTCATTCAGCAAGCCATCGAAGATCAGCTTCCCTTTGTCCATGACAAGCACGCGTTTACAGAGTGCTTCAATGTCTGACACATCGTGAGTCGTCAACAAGATCGTCATATTTTCCGTCTCATTCAGATTGCGGAGAAACTCACGGATTTTTTGCTTAACGAGCACATCGAGTCCAACTGTCGGTTCATCGAGAAACAGCAGACGTGGCTTATGAATCAATGAAGCAGCCACTTCACAGCGCATCCGTTGTCCGAGACTTAACTTGCGTACTGGCTGACTGACGAACGGAGAAATATCCAGCTCCTCAATCAAACGCTCCAACCACTTTTCTCCTTCTGCATCGTCAACCTTATAAACACTTTTCAACAGACGGAAGGACTCTAGCGGAGATAGGTCCCACCAAAGCTGAGAGCGCTGCCCGAAAACAACTCCGATGGATCGAACATACTCTTCACGCTGCTTGAAAGGCACATAGCCGTTAATGACGATTTCGCCGTCGCTCGGGGTCAAGATACCGGTCAGCATCTTGATCGTGGTCGATTTTCCGGCACCATTTTCCCCAATCAGCGCGAACATTTCCCCTTCCTCTACTGTAAAGGAAAGGTCATCCACCGCATTTACCGTCTTGTACTCCCGACTAAACAAATCACGAAAAGCACCACCAAGGCCCGGTCTGGACTGATGGATGCGGAAATCCTTTTGTAAATGATTTACTTGAATCATGGAAAACCGTCCTTTTTTCTTCGCTTAAATACCATTTGTAGTGTATATGAGCCAACCGATTTGTGCAAAAGGCAAACTGCACCAAACTGTTAGTAAAGATTAAGGATCATTCCCGTTTTGTCATCTGACTTTTTGAAGCGGATATAACGGATGCATTCGGGATCGTTGTTTTCCAGAGAAATGAGCTCGTCTGTATAACGTTGCAGCCCTTTATGTAAGATCGGTAGCACCGTCTCTTCCCACTTCGGCTGTGCTTCACCTAAAGCTCTCGGCATGAAAAGACCATCCGTTGCCAGCACCAATGCCTTCACGCCAACTCGATTCATGCGTCCATACTCGATAAAATCCCGACAGGCAACATCGCCATTCAACACGCCATAGCCTCCTGGTCCATTCGCCTGATAGCGGTTATGGATCAGGATGTCCATACATCGTTCGTACAGCTCTGTTCGGGTACACAATCCTTCGTTGATTCCTTCTTCCCACTTCGCCAAGGCGGCCTGTTCCAAATGGCTGACTTGCGTATGCGTCAGGGGTCGCACAGTGTCATCCTCATAAACGGCAAATATCATGCAATCTCCCAACTGTGCGTACTCGATATGGGCATCTCCTACACGGACGATTGCACAGGCCGCTCCCCAAAATGCTTCCTTTTTCTCAAGATCGATGCCGCTTTGTTGCATCTGCTCCTGAAGCGCTTCGTTTATCGTCTCCAAATAATTGTGCAAAGCTGCATCCTCTGGCATTGCTTCCAGCTGCTTTTTTACGAGCTCTGCAGCGATAGCTCCGCCTGTCTGTCCTGCTGCGTTCTCATACGGGATCAGCGACGTAATGCCGTCGATGACCGCATACACATGCTTAACCTGCTGAATCACATAGGCGTCCTCATTGCTTTTGCTGCTTCCTTTCGTGGAGATGCACTCAAGTTTCATGATGACCCCGCCTTTATCCATGGAGTGATTTGCTTGAAAATTGTATCATTTTTCCTTTCCTTCATCTATAGCTCTCCGTTCATATCCAGTTGTTGAACAGCTGTGGTAAGATAATGAAGGACTTTTTCCAAAAGAGGTAGTTCCAAAAGAAAAGAGGGAATATGCATGAAACGTGAACGATCCGCGCAACTGCACGAGGAAGCACTCGACGTCATTCTAGGCGGGGTAAACAGCCCTTCCCGCTCTTTCAAGGCTGTAGGCGGGGGAGCACCCGTAACGATGGAACGTGCCCAGGGCGCGTATTTCTGGGACGTGGACGGCAATCGATATATTGACTATTTAGCAGCATATGGCCCCATCATTACTGGCCATGCACATCCACATGTGACCAAAGCGATTTGCGAAGCAGCTGCCAACGGAACCCTGTACGGTACTCCGACTCCATGGGAAATTACCTTCGCAAACATGATCCGCGAAGCAATCCCTTCGATGGAGCGCATTCGATTCAATAACTCCGGTACAGAAGCAGTCATGACCTGCATTCGTGTAGCACGTGCCTATACCGGTCGTGTTAAAATCATCAAATTCGCAGGTTGCTACCACGGCCACTCTGATTTGGTACTCGTTGCTGCCGGCTCCGGACCATCTACCTTGGGGATTCCGGACAGTGCGGGTATTCCACAAAGTATTGCCAGCGAAGTCATTACCGTACCTTTTAATAATATCGAAGCATACGCAGAAGCTATGAGCAAATGGGGAAGCGAAACGGCTTGCGTCCTCGTTGAGCCGATTGTCGGCAACTTCGGTATCGTGGCACCTGAGCCTGGCTTCCTGGAAGAGGTTAACCGAATCACTCACGAAGCAGGCGCACTTGTCGTCTACGATGAAGTGATTACTGCATTCCGCTTCTGCTATGGCGGAGCACAAAACCTCCTCGGAGTCGAGCCTGATCTGACTGCATTGGGCAAAATTATCGGTGGCGGTCTGCCAATCGGCGCTTATGGCGGTCGTCGGGAAATCATGGAGCAAGTCGCCCCACTCGGACCTGCGTATCAAGCAGGAACAATGGCTGGTAATCCTGCTTCTATCCGTGCGGGAATTGCCTGCCTAGAAGTATTGAAGCAGCCGGGCGTGTACGATGAATTCGAACGACTGGGCGCCATGCTTGCGAACGGAATCACAGCGGCAGCCAACAAACACGGCGTAACCATCCAGCTCAATCGTGTAAAAGGGGCATTGGCTGTTTACTTTACGGACGAGCCTGTTCATGATTATGATGCAGCTCAGAAAGCGAACGGAGAAATATTTGCCCGCTTCTTCCAACTGATGCTGAATGAAGGTGTATGCCTGGCACCATCCAAATATGAAGCTTGGTTCGTGACGACAGCTCATACAGAAGAAGACATTCAAAACACCATCGCAGCTGTAGACCGCGCCTTTTCTCAGCTGTAAACCATTCCCACGTCCTTTCGCATCCGTTCGAGGAAATAATAAGCCTGTTCGCGATTATGTTTTCGAGGAGGATATTTCGGTGTCCAAAGGTGAAAAATCATATCCGCAGGCTCCTGAAAAGACGTTGGATTCCAAAATGAGCAGTAAAATGCTCGAAGTGACCGGTTTTCAAAACCCGCGAAAAACCGAGCATCACAAAACCCAAAATCACGACAGGTAAACATCAAAACAGACACATTCCCAATCATGCTGAGGAGGAATGTGTCTGTTTTTTTCGCATGCAGCAACATTGTCAATAATGGTCAGAGATTGTACAATAAAATAGTGAAACTGTCATAGGACTTATTCGTATACATGAATATGGGACAGAATGAAGTAGTAAGGTTACATGTATGGCTTAGCAACATTTCGTTTTCATAGATTACAACGAGGAGTGAGTGTGGAATGTTTTTCCATCCTATGGATTTCCTGATTCTGATTGCATTCGGACTGTCGCTCTGGGCACAGTTCCGTGTGAAAGGAACTTTTAACAAATTCGCCGAAGTTCCTACCTCCTCCGGTATTACCGGTGCTGAGGCAGCCCGCCGCATGCTCGATGCGAACGGCTTGACGAACGTTCCTGTTCAACATATCCCAGGGACACTGACTGACCACTACGACCCGACTGACCGTGTCGTACGCCTGTCTGATCCTGTATACTTCGGCAACTCGATTGCCTCTCTGTCCGTTGCTTGTCACGAGGTTGGCCATGCGATTCAACACAAGGTCTCTTACCCGATGCTGGTAGCACGCCATCGCATTTTCCCAGTAGTCAACCTAGTGTCCGGTGTGGCGCCGTTGCTGCTGTTGGCTGGCTTCTTCTTTAAAATGGCTGGACTCTTGCTCATCGGGATTATCTTCTTCTCCGGAGCAGTTGCCTTCCAGCTCGTCACACTGCCTGTCGAGTTTAACGCAAGTAGCCGTGCGAAAGAACTGATGCTTAAAATGGGCTTCATCCGCAATGATGAAGAACGTGGCGCAAGCAAAGTGCTGGGCGCAGCCGCTCTGACGTACGTAGCTGCCGCTCTGATCTCCGTTCTGGAGTTGGCGAAATACATCATGATTTTCCGTAGCTCTGACGACTAATCCTTTAAGCGAAACTGCAAGGTACAGCTCTCTCACATGGGAGGCTGTACCTTTTTTCATGAGGCTACGTTACAATAAGACGGGGGGTTTTGCACATGCGAATTGGAATCATTGGACTAGGCAGTATGGGTCAAATGCTGGTGAAATCACTCTGTAAAAGCGGTGTGATCCAGCCCGAGCATATCACCGTCTTTAATCGAACAAGAGAAAAGGCTGAAAATCTGCAAGCATCGCATGGCATTCTCATAGCTGAAAGTGCGCAAGAGGTGTGCGACCAGGCAAATCTGGTCTTTCTCTGCACAAAGCCACTGGATATCCTGCCTATACTGCGTGCGTTATCTATCCCTGAAAGTGTACATATCGTTTCTGTGGCAGCAGGTGTTAGCATCGATGATTTGGAAACCGTCCATGCTGGTGCCGTAAGTAAAGTAATTCCTACAGTCACTTCGCAAGAGCTGCATGGTGTTTCGTTGTTTAATGCAGCAGTCGAACAAGTGCAGAGGATCGCAATGAGCTACTCACTCTCCTGTCTTCCATTAGTCAATCACAGGAAGTGTCCGAGGTCGAGATCGAAACAGCGACGATCCTCACCAGCAGCGCACCAGGACTGATCGCAGGGATTCTTGACTCGTTCGCGCAGGCAGCCGTTCGCAAAACACCAGAGTTTGACTTGGATACTGCGAGAAGCATGCTGGTGGAAACGATGCTGGGAACCGCTCTTTTGCTCAAAAACGAACAGCTTAGCTTCGACCAGCTGATCGAACGTGTTGCTACCAAAGGTGGCATTACCGAGGAAGGCTTGCGTGTTCTTGACAAGACGCTTCCTTCTGGATTTGACGAGTTGTTTGCAATGACAGAATCCAAGCACGCTGCTTTGAAGATACTTGTCCAACAACAAATAAAAGCATAAATCGCGGATAGGAGATCAAGACGATGATCATCGGTTGGATTGGTTTGGGAAACATGGGCATTCCAATGGCTAGCAATCTGCTGGCTGCTGGCTACGACGTACGTGTCTGGAATCGTACACCGGGAAAATCTGCATCATTGGTAGCATTGGGTGCGAAAGAGACTGCGACTTTGTCCGAGGTGGTAGCACAAAGTGATGTACTGTTTACCATGGTAAGTGACGATGATGCCGTAAAAGCAATCTATACGGGCTCAGATGGTCTCTTAAGTCTTCCTGTGCAAGGTAAGCTGGCAGTGGACATGAGCACCATTTCACCGGATACTTCCCGTTTTCTTGCCGAGCGGGCCAAACAAGCTGGGCTGCGCTTTCTCGATGCACCTGTCTCAGGCAGTGTAGGACCTGCAAAAGAAGGGACGCTCGTCATCATGGTAGGCGGCGAGCAAGCGGATTATGAGGTAGCCAAGCCGATGCTGGACAAGCTAGGCAAAGCAGCCTTTTATTTGGGACCAAACGGTGCTGGCACGTCTGCCAAGCTGGCGATCAATCTGTTGCTTGGCATTACGGTACAAGGTGTCTCTGAGACACTGCTGTTCGCTCGCTCTCTCGGCGTTGGCACAGAACAGATGCTGGACATCATTTCCGAGAGCGCCGTGGGAACCCCGTTAATCCGCGGAAAAGCAGCCTCGATCCTCGCTGACGACTATCCGGCTGCCTTTGCCCTGAAGCATATGTCCAAGGACCTTCGACTTGCGCATGAAGCAGGCGTTTCTACACCTTTGGCGGAATCCGTCAATGCCACCTATCGTCATGCACTGGAATCAGGACTGGGAGAGCTCGATTTGATGGCGATCCTGCGTCACCTCGGTGAAAAATAGGTTTCGTGTTTAGACTGACCCTACATAAATGAAACAGCGGCTACCTAAGACCTGAAAATAACGTCTTAGTCTGGCCGCTGTTTTTTTGCATTCCACGCAGAGCATACACCTATATTTTACATATATTGCATACAAAAGGAGGAGTATGATATGCATCATCCAAATTTTCAATATGAACAATACAGTCATCGACTCCCTGTATACGCTGGTAACACCTTTCGTTATGATTATGATGATGGCAATGTATTTATCATTCATTTCTTTGACGCTACTCATCGGCATGATGAAGGGATTGCTGGACCACATAAAGGATTCAATGGTTACTATACATTCAACTACGTGGAGATAGCTCCTTGCGTATATTTTATGTATTGGTTGGAAGAAGTTTACACGGTCAGCCAAGTTGCTGATTTTAATAGAATGCTGGTTTATACTCATTATACCTACGATGCACAGGGTGTTCGAAAAAGTCTGTTCCATTCCGGTACCATAACCGAACTAGACAGCTTCACCTCATAATCGGTGAAAGATAACAAGACAAAAGACCGGAATTGCTCCCGGTCTTTTGTCGTTCGATACGCTATTGTTTGGCCTTCAGCCACGCATTAAAAATCTTTGCTTCCTCTATTGCCCGTTGATCTGACAATACCTCACCGGGTTTGTTGCCTTCTCCGATCATATAGCCCGCAAATGGCATTCCGACAAAAGAAAAAACATACTGAAACTGCTGAATCAGTGGCAGCCCCTTCAATCTGGGCTGGTCTCCACCAGTCGTAATGACATACGCCTGCTTTTGCCCAAGAGATTCTTTGAATGAATAACGCTTGTCACGCAAGCTCTGCGACCAGCGATCTACATAGTTTTTCATATGCCCCGACATACCGTACCAATAGATCGGCGTAGAGAAAATCAGAAAATCCATGGGCGAGCACCGCTTCCGTCACTTCATCGTAATCATCCGCGACTGCATCGAAACCTCCCTCGTCATGCCTTTGGTCGTGAATCGGGCGAATGTTTTTCTCCCGCAGACGGATACTGGTGTACGGCACGCCTTCCAATGCCAGATTTGTCAATTGCTCCGTATTCCCTGCGTCTCTTGAGCTTCCATGCAATACGAGAATGTTCATGTGCTCACCCATCCTTACTCTTATTGTTCACTCCTCTTTATTGTAGTGAGAAAATCTGAGTTACTCAAACTTCAAAGATCATGGTGCGATCATCCCGCAGATTGTGCTGACAGGCAGTGATGACTTTTACCGGATTCAATTGCGCACGAAGCACGGAGAGCCGATCTTGCGTAAATCGTGGAACACTACGATAAATTCATTTTATGGAAATAGATAAAAAATACGTATACCTTCTTATGATCAAGAAGCATATCATCAAAAAAGGCTGCCTTACCAGTAGAAAAGTCTACGGGTAAGACAGCCTGTTCGTGTTTTAATTTACGGAAACCCCACTGGAATGCTCCGTCTGCTTTTTTTGCAAGCGCAACGCAAAAAGGAAAGCGATGAGTAGCAATCCAGCAGATACATAATAAACAGCCCGGACACCCTGCCATTCAGCGATAGCCCCCATCACCAGAGCAGAAGCGCCAAAAACGAGTAAATCAATCGTCCCCTTTGCTGACATGACATAGGGCAGTGCTGATTCTTCCGTCTCTTGCTGCAAAAGTGTCTGCTTGCTTACATGCACCATCTCCAAAAACGGGCCCAGCGCAAAGGAAAACAACAGTGCCACCAGCGCGTTTGTACTGCTGCCAAAACAAAAGGTAAAGAATCCGACGCCAATCGTACCGCAAATGATCCAGCGAAATAAATGGCGACGCATCCGCTCCGCATACATCAATAGCAACGTCCCACCTGCAATGGCTCCAAGCATGTAACCGGCATTGATGTAGCCCCACCATTCTTCTCCTTGTCCAAGCACATCAAGGACAAATGGCAGCATAATCGCAGCGATCCACACACCCCCGGACAAGCCGATCACGACATCCATCGCAACCAGCAGTCGCAGTACAGGTACATCGCGAATTGTTTTCCATCCAGTGAGCCAGTTTGTTGTCGCCCTAGCTGCCTGACCTTCACGTAGCTTTTCGCTTGCCGGTGCAATGCCTGTCATCGCGATCGTTGCCACTACATAGGCACCAACCGTTCCCCACAGAACAACACCCGCTCCCAACCAAGAAACGAGTAACCCCCCTGCGGCCCAGCCAGCAAAATGAACGGTTTGATCCGAGGTGGCAAGCAACCCATTCGCTCGCATGAGGTCTTCTCGTCCGACCAACTGCGGTACCATGGCATTGCGCGCAGGGTTTGCCCAGCCATCCATAAAGGCTATGGCTGCCCCCAATCCGAACAACAGCCAGATCCACTCTCCCTGCTCTCCTACACCGCTGCTGACGGCTAATGAGGCTGTAGCCAAAAGTATCGTCTTCAAGCCTTGCGACAGCACGAGCATGCCCGTCAACGACAATCGCTGAAACACTAACGGAGCCAACAAGCTGCTCACAGACTGCGAAGATACAATGACAACCGGTATAAACGCCGTGTACATGACAGAGCCAGTTGCAGCGTAGATAATCGAAATAAACGCGACAATATAAAATACATCCCCAAGGTTGGCCAATGTCTGACCCGCCCAGAGGCAAATAAAGCGTCGATGCCACATGAAGCACACCCTCCTGTCGGTTCAGGACCAGCCTATACGTCCTGATGGAATATGAAGTTATTCACACCGACTCGCCATCACAATGGAGGTGCACCTCTTTTCGCGAAAATACCTTTTATTCTATTCCAGAATCAGAATGCTGTACAGATTTGTTTCGGAAAAAGCTGTAGTACACCCAGCCCGCGTTAATAAACAAGAACGCACTCGTCATGTAAAAGACTCCGCTAATGCTCACATAGCCTGCCAAAAAACCGCCAATCATCGGTCCAAGCATGCTGCCGATACTGACGAAGCTGTTGTTATAGCCGTAGACGCGACTGACCATATGTACAGGTGTTGCTCGTCGCAGCAAAGCATTGACAGATGGGAGCAATCCTCCCAATGACAAGCCTAACAAAAACCGGAGCGCGACCAATTGCCAAACCGTATGTACGAGACCTTGTGGAATGAAGATGATTGCGGCAGCCAAAAGCGAAAACAAGAGCACCTTTTGCGAACCAAACCGATCTCCTAAACGCCCCAGCTGTGGGGAGGCAAAGACGTTTGCTACCCCCATGCATGCTTGGACAATACCGGCCCACAGTGCTACCTTTGCCCCTTCTGATCCTACCAATTGCGAAATGTAGATCGGCAACACAGGGATAATGCTAAACAACGCAAACTGGATCATTACGGTTACAAAAAAGAGCGCCGGGAGTTCTTTGGAAGAGAAGATCATCTGAAAATCTTCCCGAAGACTCGACCGTTCCTTTTTTTCAGGTGGAACAAAATTCTCTTTCACCATAAACGTAATGACCAAGGTCGCCAGTAATAATACGCAACCGGTAATCACAAAAATCATCCGAAAGCCGATCTTCTCCGCGAGAACGCCGCCAAATAGCGGTCCCATAATGGTTCCGGCCGTAATAAAAGACTGAAGCAACCCCGTTGCCCAGCCAATTCGTTCTTTTGGTACAGAGGATGCTACCAATGCGGTACTGGCAGGGATGATTCCCCCTACGAGTCCATTGAGCAGACGAAGGGCCAAAAGCTGCCACAGACTTCCCGCAAAACCGGTCAGTGCCATGGTAATAGACATGAAAAATCCCGAGCGCAAAATCATGATCTTGCGCCCGTGCTTATCGGCCAAATTTCCCCAAATAGGCGAGACGAGGCCCGCCGTTAAAAAGTTAGCTCCAAAAATAATCCCCGCCCAAGCCGTGACTTGATGAGGGTCTTCAATTCCGAAATCCTGCTGAATGAAAAGCGGTAAAAAAGGCATGATCATGCTCATCGCCACCATGACGAAAAACAACGATCCGCAAAGCACATATAAATTACGGCGCCATATCTCCATCGGATTTCCTCCAATCCCATCTGCTTATCCCAGTTGCGGGTCGGATGTACTTCCTAAATCTTGCACACTCCACAGGCCATAGTATACGCCCTTTCTCTCCAGCAATTGCTCATGCGTGCCTTCCTCAACGATTTGTCCCTCTTTCATGACAATGATTTTGTCCGCATGAGTAATCGTCGAAAGTCGATGGGCCACGATGAGCGTGGTTCTTCCTTTTGCTAATCTGGACAAAGACTCCTGAATCGTGTGCTCTGATTCCAAGTCGAGTGCAGAAGTCGCCTCATCCAGAATCAGAATACCCGGGTCACGCAGGAAAACACGTGCAATCGCGATTCGCTGCTTTTGCCCGCCAGAGAGCTTTACGCCGCGCTCTCCCAGCTCCGTATGGTAGCCATTCGGTAATTCGCTAATAAAGTCATGGGCATTTGCCGCCTTCGCAGCTTCTTGCACAGCACTGTCATCTGCATCAGGATTGCCCATTAAAATATTTACTTTTGCTGATTCACTAAACAAAATATTATCTTGCTGCACCATCCCGATGTGGTGACGCAAATTTTGCTGCTTCACATCACGGATATCGATGCCATCAATCGTAATTTTCCCTTCTGTCACGTCCCAAAAACGCGGCAGCAAGCTAATCAGCGAAGATTTTCCGCCGCCTGACATCCCGACAATCGCAACTGTTTCACCAGAAGAGATGTTCAGATTCACGTTGTTCAAGACAAGAGGGCCTTCCTCTCGATAGCGGAAGGACACGTTCTCAAAGCGAATTTCCCCGCGAATGCGTTTGGTTGCAGGGTCGACAGGTAGCTCCCCTGCGTTTGGCTTGTCGACGATATCGTACGATTCATCGATAAACTCGAACATCCGATCCATCGAGGCAATTGCCTGTGTCAGTACCGTACTGGAATTGACCAAGCGTCGCAGCGGCGTGTATAAGCGATCCAAATAAACATAAAACGCAACCAACGTTCCTACGCTCATACTTCCGCCAATAACTTGATAGCCAGCATAAGCAATGACCAGGAGCGGTGCGATATCCGTCACCGTATTGATTACAGCAAAAGTTCGCGCATTCCATCGTGTTTGCGCCAGTGCCTTATCCAAAAACTGATTGTTTTCCTTTGCGAATTCCTTGCTTTCCTGCTTCTCCAAGGCAAAGCTGCGGATGAGAGCCATCCCATTGACGCGTTCGTACAAATATCCTTGCAAACGCGCCAGTGCCGCAGAACGATCCTTGGTTAATTGACGCAAGCGCTTGTAGAAAAATTTGACGGAAATACTGTACAAAGGGAAAACGACAATCGCCACAAGCGTCAGTTCCACATCCATGTAGAGCATGATCGCCAGTGTCAGGATGATCGTAATCAGGTCCAGCCAGAGATTCATCAGTCCCGTTTCCACGAAGCTTTTAGTTGATTCCACATCGTTAATGACGCGGGAGATGACCTCACCCGTCTTAGTATTGTTGTAGTAGCGCATCGACAGTCGCTGCAAATGAGAAAACAATTGATTGCGGATGTCAAACAAGATACGACTGGATACCCACTGTGCATAGTATTGCCGGATGTACTCAACAGGGGCGCGAACGACGGTAAATAACAAAAGGGCCCCGAGCATCAGCCAAAATAACTGCTTCAACTTTTCCTCTTGAGGAAGCGGACTTGGCAGCAGGTCATCAATGACGTATTTGATAAGAAGCGGCAGAGCAAGTGGGATCGCAAACTTTATAATACCAATGAATATGGTGCCCAGGATTTGTTTCCAATAGGGCCATACATATGCCAAGTAACGGCGTATGCTCAAGCATCATACCTCCTTTGCAAACAAGGAAATCCCTCCCCCGGTCATTCGGGAAAGGGATTATTCCTCATCATCTCGTACTAAAAGATAACGCTCGTACCAACGTTGGACGAATCCGTTTTGAAAAGGGCCACGTCGTGCGCTTACCCAATCCAGCACCTCTCGCAATGCTGTCTGCACTCTTTCCACAACAAATGGAGGATAGTTCATCTGTTTGCTATGTAAAAGAAACTCCTCTTCGTCGAGAATCGAGTACGTCATATCGGGAAACACTTTTACGTCGAGATCATAGTCTATGTAGCTTAGCAATTGTCCCTTCATGCTGAAAGGCGAACCAATGTTGCAATAATAATAAATGCCGTCATCACGAATCATGGCAATGGTATTGAACCACTGGCCTCTACCAAATGTACAAATGGCCGGTTCACGCGTACGCCATTCCCGCCCGTCTGCTTCTGTCACCTTGACCCGATCATTTCCCCCAATCACCACCGCATCACTGGTATGAATCAACGTAGATTTGTCCCATATGCGGTGCAACGAATGGTCATGTTTATAACTTTCTATGCGGATATTGGAGCCCGGAGTTGGTGACATGACTCTCCCCTTTCTTCTCTTCTCTATTTGAATGGGGACAAGCCTCCTTTAAGAAGAGAGCTTTTTGGAAAGTGTAACATATTTTTGTACTTCATAGCCAAGTGAAAGGTAAAACGGAAGGACTTCCGGATTTGATTGATTGACCATGATCAAGACGTTATTGACACCTCGTTGCTTGAAACGCTTTTCAATTGCTTCAACGAGTTCACGACCAATACCTGAGCCTTGCATCTCTGGAAGTACAGCCAATCGGTAGAAATAGGCACGTGCTCCGTCGATCGTGCCAACCACGACCCCTACAACTTTGCCTTCAATTTCTGCAACCATTACCAGATCGCTGTCCCAAGCCAAATGCTGGGCCAAATCGTTCAATGACTCTTTGTCCGATTGGTCCAACCCCGTCTCCTGCCAAATACGTGTGATAGCCGAATAGTCACCGAGTCGAAACGGACGAATCAGCATGTGTTGCCTCCTTCGTAACCTTCTTCCTCTATTGTACAACACATGGACAACTTTGTCTTGTGTCGCAACACCACAAAGTCTCCAACTCCATACTCCATCTGCCATAACTAATTATGTCAAAAGAGAAATACCGCCGTCTACAATCAAGGTTTGTCCGCGAACCATCCACGCTTTGTCGGAGAGCAAGAAAATTACAGCATTAGCCAAGTCTTCCGGCTCCACAATGCGTCCTGCTGGCGTACGCTCTGCTGAGCTGCCGAGCAATTCTTCACGATTCGGGAAATGTTTGAGTGCATCCGTATCCACCGCTCCGCCAGAAACAGCGTTTACTACAATATTATGCGGTGCGAGCTCGACTGCCAAATAACGAGTAATCGCTTCTACAGCTGCCTTCGATACGCCAACCGCTGTATAGTTGTCGAGAACTCGAATGGACCCAAGGCTGGACAAGCTCACGATTTTTCCGCCGTTGCCGCCCTTGATCATTAGTTTTGCCGCTTCTTGCGCACAGAACAACAGAGCCTTGCTGTTAATTTCCATGGTCCAGTCCCAATGGCTCTCTTCCAGCTCCATCAGTGGACGCAGTACACCCGATGCCGCATTGTTCACAAATACATCCAAGCGACCGAATTCCTGGTCAATTTCTGCGAACAACTCTTTGATTTTTGCTACATCCCCTACATTGGCTTTGATCAGATGGACACGAGCGCCCTTTGCTTCCAGCTCTGCTGCCGCTTCTTTTGCCGCTGTGCGGTTACGCAAATAGTTCAGCACCAGGTCATAGCCCTGTTCCGCCAATTGAAGCGCAATCGCTTTTCCGATTCCTCGCGTTCCGCCAGTAACCAGTGCTACTTTTTTCGTTGTATTCATAAAAAGATTACCTCCCAACCTGACCAACTATTAATAGTAGGTACTAATAAGTAAAAATCACTTATTCATTATACAACTCCGCCTGCGCTTTTTCTACCTGCGGAAAAAATCCCGGCATGACTTGATCCTCTCGACTATAGCCATACTAAGCTCGCAGTATCAGGCAAACCACTACCACATAAGGGGGAATGGCAGGGTGTACATAGGTCGGGAATTGTCCGAATTAACCATGGTGCCACTGGCTGATTGGGAAATGAATGAGCTGCTTTATTACCATCACAGTTTTTCACAACTGGCAGCTTATCTCAGTGCAGAAGGAGCCTCTCTTCACGTTAAAGTCATCCATGAGCTTGAATCCCGTGGGCCAGTGAATGGAGACAGCGGGGGATGGGATCATTCCTCATCACCTATTTACGATTAAGTAAAAAACCCGGCTGCTCGTGTATGTAAACACGGCGCCGGGCCTATTTTTAGATACGGAATTTGCCGATCTGGTTTTGCAATTCCTCTGCGAGGTGTTCGAGAGAAACGGCTGAGGAAGCGATCTCTTCCATAGAAGCTAGCTGCTCCTGGGCAGCTGCGGATACACTTTGTGTTCCATCAGACGCTTGCAATGTCACTTCGGAAATATGACCCATGATCTCAACCACTTGCTGTGCCCTTGTGGAGAAGTCACGCGTCGCTTCAGATACCTGACCAATTTTCTCTGCCACTTCATTGACGGCTGATTGAATTTGTTCGAAGGACTGGCCGGCTTCGTTCACTTTTTCAATCCCTTCTGTTACTTCACGCTTGCTCTGATCCATAACAATCACAGCATGGTTCGTCTCCGCTTGGATCGCGGTGATCAGCTGACTAATTTGTTGTGCCGAGCTTGCGGATTGCTCTGCCAGCTTGCGTACCTCATCAGCCACCACAGCAAAGCCTCGTCCATACTCCCCTGCTCGAGCCGCTTCAATTGCCGCATTTAGTGCAAGCAGGTTGGTTTGATTTGCGATAGCAGTGATCACATCCACGATGTTTCCGATTTCTTGGGAACGAGTCCCCAGATTATCCACGACTTTTGCCAGACCGTGAATCGATTCGCTGGATGCGTTCATTTGCAGCACAGCAGATTGAATGGCTTTGTTTCCGGTCACTGCCAAGTCCGACGATTCCTGGGCTGCGGTGAATACATTTTGTGTATGCTCTACGATCTGACCGATTCTTGCTGACATTTGTTCGACTGCTGCGTTACCCTCCTGTGTATGGGAGACTTGCTGCTCTGTTCCCTCCGCCATTTCTTGCATGGTCTCTGCAATCTGTTCTGTCGCTTTGCTTGTCTGATCCGCACTTGCAGAGAGCTGCTCTGCCGAAGAAGCCAGCTGCTGAACAGAATCATTCACAGAATGGAGCAAGGAACGAAGAGATTCCGCCATATGATTGAAGGCTTTGCCCAACGTACCCAGCTCATCGTCACTTCGTATATCTACTTGTTGTGTCACATCGCCTTGGCTCATTTTTTCCGCTGCTTCTGTCAACATGCGCAAAGGACGGAGTAAGGAGCGCAAAATCAAGTAAATGACTCCGCCAGCTACCACCATCGCAGCTATTATAATCACGAGCATCGTGTAAAAAATCGGATTTGCTGCTTCTGCTGCTTCACTTTCATACATCACGCCTACAAGCTTCCAACCCGTATTTTCATTCGTGGTAAACACGGCTTGGACGGGATTTCCTTCGCGCTGGAATTGTAAGCGACCTGACTCTTCTGCATATACGGTATCTACCCAAGACTCTGCAATCTCAACACCAGACTCTCCATTTGGATTGACCAGCATTTTTCGGTTTTTATCCAAAATCGCCATGAATCCTTGGGTACCGATTTTCGCTTGCTTGACCGTCGCGTCCAGCGCTGTCAGTTGAATATCAATTCCCAGAACACCGGATTTATCTGGCAAGGACATCGCCATTCCCAACACGACTTTTCCGGTTATGGCATCAATGTATGGGTCCACAATGACGCTCTTCCCCGGTTGCTTCATGGCTGCTATGTACCAATCCCTCTTTCGCGGGTCGTATCCCTCTGGAAGCTTCGCATCATTCGCAGTCAACATACCACCATTCTCGTCACCGATATACGCTTCACTCACTTCTGGGTTCATCGCGAGAAAACGCTGCAATTGCTTTTTCGTTCCCATTTTGGTCTCTTCTAAGATGTCATGACGTACAATATCAGAAGCAATCCATTCCACATTCCTCGATTGCTCCAGCAGTGTGTGATTCAAAAGCGCATCTATCAACCGAACATTTTCAGAGGCAGTCGTAAGCAATTCATCTGACAGCTCTGCCTTTGCACTCTGATACGAGAGCAACCCGAGCAAAAGCATGGGCATCACTAATATTGTGGAAAATGTAGCGATTAGCTTGGATTTTACAGTAAGTCTGGGTGTTTTCATTCGCTAGCATCACCTTTCTGCGTGTCATGATTGTCCTATATTGATACCCGCCATATGCCTAATGGTAAACCTTCATTTGCCCACTAAACTGCACATTTGTTTATTATTTATTATTTTTTATTATATTCAGAATATACTTTCTTCTAGAAATAGGTAAAAAATCGCTTTACAACAAGAAAAAAATGCCATATTCTAAGAGTACGTTCCACACACTACTACTACGGAAAGAAAGGAGGCAGCACCATGATGATGATAGCAATGAACCTAAATCTAGCTCTTATTGATCGTCTTGTGGTTGTTCCAACTGAATATAGCAACGCCTCCTGGGTCGACGAATTCCAGTAGTATTCGTACTCTTCAACATTTCCATTTCGTCTATTACCGACCACAGGCGTTGTTGCTTGTGGTCTTTCTATGTCCTTCAAAACGGCATGTCCGTTTTTGTTGCCAGAAGACCGCAGGCTTTCGCCCGTGGTCTTTTTCTTTCTCTTCAATTAACATTTTCCACCTTGAAAGGAGGTGATTGGTAATGGTACTGAACTTTTTGCTTTTCACAGTCAAGATTGAACGCAATAAGGAACAAGCGGAGACACTTTTCGCAGAATCTGCTCGCTGTCGCTATCTCGAAGAACGCGCCGAAGAACATGCTTTTGAAGCTGCACAATTTGTGAGCCGCATTTAATGGACGAAACACGATTACTTGACTATAGGAGGGATTTTGGTATGAAAAACAAACAACGGCGTCAGATGATGAGGTTTACAGGAGTCAAAGCGATAGATGGCAGCTGACTGCACCAAACTAACGGGATGGGAGGGATACACTCATGTACATTCCAATGATTTTCTTCACAATCATTATTGAGAAACGGAAATTGACACCGAAGCAAATTGAAGCAAAATACATGCAACAGCAAGCGCTGAAACGCATCGAAGAACAAAAGCATCAGATCGTGACACAATTTCCAGAGTTTTTGATTCGATAAAAAGAAACGGTTTTACAAAGATCATGTCTGCGGGGGCATGATCTTTTTATTTTCCACTGCTCTTCCCCTCTCTCGAAGCTTTATAATGGATGCAAAAGAGAAACTTGGGGAGTGAAATCATGGAGTATCAAATCGTCTTTTTAGACATTGATGGAACACTCGTCAATGAAGAGAAAATCATACCATCGGATACACTCGAAGCTATTCAAGAGCTGCAAAAAAACAAGATCGAGGTCGTCTTAGCAACAGGCAGAGCTCATTATTATTTTGACGAGCTTGCCCAGCAGTGCGGCATCGACTCGTATATCAGTTGCAATGGCGCATATGTCGTCTATCAAGGAAAAACCATTTATGATCGCCCCATCCCGACCAAAACACTCGAGCAGTTGCAGCAGATCGCGACCCAGCACGACCATCCTATCGTGTTTCAAGGCAGTACGGCGGGCTTTTCTACCCATAAGCAGCATCCTTATTTGGATTGGACCTTTCAGGAATTGAAGCTTGATTCCCCTGATCATAATGCGGACTTCGCCCATTCGGAAAATATTTATCAAGCGCTGTTGTTTACGCCAGATGCACACGAACAACAGTACAGAGAAGAGATTCCCGCTCTCTCGTTTATACGCTGGCATGAGTATTGTATGGATGTATTTGCGAAAGACGGTTCCAAAGCGCTAGGTATTGAAGCGCTCCTCTCGCATATCGGGCTTGCGCCAAGCAAGGCAGTTGCTTTTGGAGACGGTCTGAATGACAAAGAAATGCTCTCTTATGTCGGGATGGGTATCGCGATGGGCAATGCGCATGAAGCTTTGTTGCCGCATGCCAATTACGTAACGCGCCACGTCGATGATGGCGGGATATCTCACGGCTTGCGTCACATCGGCCTGATGAAATAAATAAAAGCTGCCGAGAAATGCTCGACAGCTTTACTACTTGTTATTTTTGTCCCAACAGCTCGCGAATTTTTTGATGCGCCATCGGAATGGTGTATGCATCTAATTCCTCCCAAGCTGCGTATCTTGCATGAGCGGGGAGCTCTTCCCCTTCTATCCAGTCACAGGACCATACTTGCATGTTCCACTGCAAATGGGAGAAGACGTGCTGAACCGTACCTAGCGGCTGCATGACTTCTACATCGATTCCGAATCGTTCACGCAAACCAGCTGCAAGTGCCTCCTGCTTGGCAGCATCACTTTCCTGTTCGGTTTCAACAGTAGGGAATTCCCACATGCCGGCGAGAAGCCCCTGATCGGGACGTTTGTTCATCAATACTTTGCCGTCGCGAATGATAATACCTACTTGCAGATCAACAGGACGTGGAGGTTTAGCTTTGCCTTTGACCGGCAGCTCTTCTGCCACTCCCTCTTGACGCGCCATACAGTAGTCAAACACCGGACAGGTCAAGCATTGTGGAGTGCGCGGCACACAGACCATCGCTCCCAACTCCATTAATGCCTGATTGAAATCTCCCGCTCTCCCCGCCGGAATGACCTGGCGTACGAGATGCTCGATTTTGATTCTTGTGGCAGGCTTGGCAATGTCGTCTGATAAATACAGCAGGCGTGAAAAGACACGCATAACATTTCCATCCACAGCCGGCTCCGCCTTTTCATAGGCAATGCTAAGAATGGCACCGGCTGTATAGGGCCCAACACCTTTTAGTGTAGCAATTTCTTCTGGTGTATCCGGCACAACTCCTCCATAGCGAACCGTTACCTCGCGGGCTGCCGTTTGAAGATTGCGCGCGCGGGAGTAATAACCGAGTCCTTCCCACGCTTTTAAGACATCATCCTCGGGCGCTTTCGCTAAATCACTCACCGTCGGAAATTTCTCCATGAAATTCGCATAATAAGGTTTAACGGTCTCAACGCGTGTTTGCTGGAGCATGATCTCTGATACCCAGATTCGATATGGGTCTTTGTTGATCCGCCAAGGCAAATCCCGCTTTTGTGAGTCGTACCAGGCCAGCAAATCCTGGGCAAAGCCAAACACATGAAATTGTTCAGGAAGTGTATATTTCAAGCTTTCTTTTTTTCTTGCCATTTCCGTTTACTCTACTCCTTTTCAACCCAGTTCCGCGGGACGAAACGCCCACACATGCAGTTTCGCAGCTCCGCCGGAAATACAGTCGCAAAAGTCTTGATCTGCCAATCGGTTTGCCTTGATTTCTTCGTATACGTGAACAGTCTCGACCTCAAACGTTTCGACAAACAGACCGGGCTGATCCAAGCCCTCCATTGAGCGATACTGACGTGCCCCCAGCGCTTCCATTCGCTCAGCCATCGAGGTGAGCAATCGCAGAGCGTGACTCCGTTTTTCAGTATCCAGCTTGTATTCAATGAAAACCGTTAACATGCGACATGTTCCTCCTTTAACGATTCAACGCTTTCATCATACCTTTCCCACCTCGTGCGAACAAGCACACAAATATTTTCAGAACGGGCGAGAATTAACCTTAGGCAAACGCTATAATAAACAATAAAAGTGGAAGGAAGGGAGGAAGACAACGATTCCATGGATACAGCCACACATTTTGCCATGGGCTTTGGATTGGCCGGGCTCGCCTATCTTGATCCTGTCGTAGCTTCTACTCCGTCACTTGCAGTGGCCGTCATGATTGGTACGGTCATTGGCTCGCAGGCACCTGATTTGGATGGCTTAGTCCGTCTTCGTGGTACCGCTGCCTACATTCGCAACCACCGAGGCGTTTCTCACTCGGTTCCCGCTTTATTTCTCTGGACTGGAGCCATTTTCGTTCTCATCCAGGCCATGATGCCACAGCCCCATTGGCTGCATTTGCTCGGCTGGATATTCCTGGCCGTCTGTTTACACGTATTCGTTGACTTGTTCAATTCCTATGGCACAAAGGGCCTGTACCCGTTTCGCGACAAATGGGTGGCGCTCAACGCCATTTTCATTTTCGATCCGTTCATTTTCGCTGCTCATCTCGTCGGCTTTATGCTATGGGCGGCAGGCGCGCATCCTGGACACGTCTTTTTATGGATATACGTGATCATTGCCGGGTACTATTACTGGCGTTGTCAGGCGCAAAGACGAACGACCGAGCTGGTTCGTCAGCGAATCGGCAAAGCTGGTACCTTCACCATCATCCCTACTCTTTCCTGGACATATTGGACCTTCGTCGCCAAGACAGAGCAGCATTGGTATGTAGGTGAAGTCATTTCGGGAGACGTCGTCATCTTGGACACCTTCTCCATCAAACCGGAAAATGAGCGGATTGCGGCAGCTAAAAAAAGTTACAAAGTCCAGTCCTTCCTCGCCTTTACCCATCATGTACATGTAGAAACAAAGGAGCGCTCCTTTGGCTATGAGGTCAAATGGATTGATCTGCGCTACCGCTCCCGTTTTCAAGGGAAAAGTCACTACATGTTCGTCGCCGTGGTCTACCTCGATTTTGATTTGACCATCCGCGATTCCTTCGTTGGCTGGATTCACCGTGGAGAAGATCAGCTTACCAAAAAATTGGATTCAAAACGCTCGTAATAAGATGAGACTGCCGCCCCTGTCTGTAGAGGGCGGTTATTTTTTTGTCATCTGACCCGTTCATTTTTGCCAAAATTGCACCTGTTCCCCTAGTCAAATTCCGATTACGATCAAAATAGCAACGACAGACTGGGGGACTCGACATGATACCAATTCGTTATTCCAAGCGTACCATTACTGATCAGGAGCAAATTGACCAGTTTTTGCAAGTGGCAAAGGTCGGCCATCTCGGCTTGTCCAATGAAATCGAGCCGTACATCCTTCCTTTAAATTTTGCTTGGTGGAATGGCTGCATTTATTTTCACGGCGCGGATTCTGGCAGAAAAATCGAGATGATTAATGGCAACAACCGTGTATGTTTCAGTGTTTGCGAGGAGTACGGCACAATCGCCTCACCTGTGCCTGCCCATATCGATACGGCTTACATGAGTGTGTTTATCGCTGGGACCATTGAGCGTGTTTCTGAACCTGAGGAGATGCGAGATGCGATGCAATCCATGATCGACAAGTACGTACCCGGCTACTATTCAGAACCGTTGCCTTTGCAGCATGTCATCAAGTATCGTTCTTCGATGGGCAGTACAACCGCCATCTTCCGGATTACGCCTACCACGCTGACCGCCAAAGGTAATCCCCTTGCCGAAGAGGAACAGTTCTATCCAGGCAGAAAAGTCGAGATGGATGTATAGCAACGAAAAAAGACACGCTCCTTTTCCTAAGAGGCGTGTCTTTTGCTTGACTGATCTTTACTTATTATACGGAGCACTCATTCCTGTCGAAATCGCAATTCGGTTCCAGTTGTTGATCGTATTGATCGCCATAATCAAGGCAACGTACTGGTTCTCGTCAAAATGCTCGCGTACCTGCTGGTAGAGCTCTTCAGAAACACCGTTAGTCGTAATGACAGTGACAGCTTCTGTCAGAGCAAGGACAGCCCGCTCTGCCTCTGTGTAAACCGCGGATTCTCTCCATAAGCTGAGTAAATAAATGCGTTGCTCAGTTTCACCGAGTTTGCGCGCATCTTGCGTATGCATATCCATGCAAAAAGCGCAGCCGTTGATTTGGGAAGCACGAATTTTGATCAGCTCAATCAGTTTTTTGTCCAAGCCGCTCTCATTCACGAAACTTTCCAGTTTGAGCATGGTTTGATACGCCTCAGGATTTGCTGCACGATGATTGAATCTAGCTTGCATCATTCATCTGTCCTCTCCACTCGAATTTGCTTTCAACCTCAAAGACGAGTGAAGCGTCCTTCTTGTGACGAATCATCCATTTTCTTTTTGCAAATGGGCAAGCTTATCTGGATTGACCATCATGTACAAGCGTGCAATGCGATCTTCTTCTTCATTCATCGTGATCTGGATGATCATTTTCAGCTGACCTTCGGAGTAGACGGCAATTCCATCTTGGCCATTGATCGAGCGAATCTGCATGGTAGCCTGAGAAGCCCACCTCGGCCATACCCCCATCCAGAAGGCAGTAATCCGCTCGTCTGAGAAGATGGGATGAATAGCCGCACGAACTTTCCCGCCACCATCGCTGACAAACACAGCATCTTTTGTCAAAAGTCCGATCAACGACTTCGCATCTGACTTGGAGATAGCCTGCATTAGCTGTTCTACCAAGCTCGAAGTCCGATTCGGCTGAGGGACGATCGCCTGGTATCCTGCTTCAGCCAGCTTTTTTCTCGCAAGACTAAACTTCTTACGGCAATTTACTTCGGTCATTTCGAGCATCGCGGCAATTTCACTGTATTCGTAGTCCAGTGCCGTTCGGAGCACAAAAACGGCACGTAGCGTCGACGGCAGATTCTCCAAGAGAACAAGCAAGCCATACGAGACTGCTTCTCCGGCAATCACTGTTTGCAGGGGATCATTGGTTTCTGAAGCGTCCAGCAACGGCTCCGGCAACCATTCCCCTACATACTGCTCCCGTTTCCAACGGGCTGATTTTAATAAGTCCAGACAGCGATTGGTCACAGCTTTGCACAGATAGCTTTTTACATGGTGAATGTCTTGGATGTCGGTACCTGCCAATGCAAGAAAAGTATCCTGAACAATGTCCTCCGCTTCCGTTACCGAACCAGTCATCCGGTACGCAAGGGAAAACAGTAATGATTTATACTCCCGATAAACATCCTCCATGTTCACTGTCATTATTTCGTATCACCAAACTGCCAAAGGGTGTGACTGAGACTACCATAGCGGATGCTCAAATGCAGGCGCTTCGCTGTACGTTCATCGTCAGCAGCTCCCATGACGTACACAAGCGGAACAAAATGCTCTGTTCCATACGCGGGAACAGCTTTTTCGGCATGTGGAGCAAGCTCGCGGTAGTTGGCGAGATCCTCGACATTCCAGTCAGTCAATGTTGTTTGCAGCCAGTCTTCGAATTGCTCCGCCCACTCAAAAGTATCACTATCGGACTCTCTCAGGTTCATATAGGAAAAATTATGGACGGTTCCGCCACTGCCGAGGATCAGAACGTCTTTTTCGCGGAGCGGACTGAGTGCTTTGCCGATCTGATATTGCTCTGTCACGGTCAAGTTCGGATTAACCGATAAGGCAACAACGGGAATATCTGCATCCGGATAAATATGGCGCAAAACAACCCAGTGCCCATGATCCAAGCCTCTTGTCGTGTTCAAAGCGACTGGAATACCAGCTTCCTGAAGAAGTCGGATTGTCTCATCCGCTACTTCACGCTCTCCTTTTGCCGGGTACTCGATTTCGTATAACGCTTGCGGGAAACCGCCAAAATCGTGAATAGTCGGGAAGGTGTCCATGGTTCCCACCATTTGATCATGTGCTTCCCAGTGAGCGGAAAATATGACGATAGCACGCGGCTTGCGCGGGAGCAGGCTAGGCAATTGGTTCAGTGCTTCTGTATAGGCATTGTTTTCTATGGCAAGTAACGGGGCACCATGTGCAATGAAAAAAGACGGCATCATTTTCGTACACTCTCCTCTATACTTTTTAAACTTAGTTACTTTTAGTAAGTATTATATCTCATATTCATCACGGTTACAAGTGTATCCAGAATCGATGCCGTTTCTTTCCTCTGAACAAAAAAAGCTTGCCGCTCTTAAAGAACGACAAGCCTTTTGACAGGTAAAGTTACAATTACTTCGCTGCTGCGAAACGCTTGCTAACTTCATCCCAGTTTACAACGTTCCAGAACGCGCCGATGTAGTCAGGGCGTTTGTTTTGGTAGTTCAGGTAGTAAGCATGCTCCCAAACGTCCAGACCAAGGATAGGTGTTTTACCTTCCATGATTGGGCTGTCTTGGTTAGGAGTAGAGGTGATTGCTACTTTTCCGCCTTCTGCAGTCAGCCAAGCCCATCCGGAACCGAAACGTGTAGTAGCCGCTTTTGCGAATTCTGCTTTGAAGTTGTCAAAGCTTCCGAAAGCCGCGTTGATTGCGTCAGCCAGTTCACCAGCTGGTGCGCCGCCGCCATTCGGGCTCATGATTTCCCAGAACAGTGTGTGGTTAGCATGGCCTCCACCGTTGTTTCGAACAGCAGTGCGGATGGACTCAGGCAGAGCATCCAGATTGCTGATCAGCTCTTCAATGCTTTTACCTTGCAGGTCAGCGTGTGCTTCCAGAGCTGCATTCAGGTTGTTAACATAAGTAGCATGGTGGCGTCCGTGATGGATTTCCATGGTTTGCGCGTCGATATGTGGTTCCAAAGCGTTGTGTGCATAAGGCAATGCAGGAAGTTGATGTGCCATTGTAACATTCCTCCTCAAATTATGTAGGTCAAGCTTACGACTTCATTATACTGTAAGCCAAACAGTTTTTCAACAAATCGGTATGCAAAGTATATTAATCTATTTATTATTTGAAAGATTTCTATCTTGAAAACAAAATCGAGCGTGCTAGACTTGGATTATTACAAACGAAGAGAATCAGGTGATATCTAGTGGAAATGGACTTATCAACGATCGTACTTCTCGCCGTCTTTGGATTCATTGCAGCATTCATCGACAGTACAGTTGGTGGAGGCGGACTCGTCTCCCTCCCCGCCCTGCTCGGTCTCGGAATGCCACCCTACCTTGCTCTTGGCACGAACAAATTGGCTGGCACAATTTCATCTGCCACCAGCTCCTACACCTTTATCAAGAATGGTAAATTTGACAAGAAGCTCATGCTGATCTTATTTCCCGTCTCCCTGATCGGCGCCTATTTCGGAGCGAAAACAGTTCTGTTCGTTCCCCAGGAGTTTTTGAAGATCCTTGTCGTTATCATGATGGCACTCATTTTTGTTTACACTCTTTTCAACAAACGTTTTGGTCAAGACTCCAACTACAAAGGGCTGACCAAGTTTACGCTCGGCATCGGGATTCCTTTTACCTTTTTAATCGGGTTTTACGATGGATTTTTCGGGCCCGGAACTGGTTCGTTCTTTGTTTTTCTGATGGTGCTTTTGTTTGGCTATGATTTTGTGATTGCAGCCGGCAATGGCCGAATTTTGAATCTTGCCAGTAACATTTCTGCGCTTTTTGTCTTCACAATGGAGGGCAAGGTCGTTTTCATGACTGGTCTCATCATGGGGATCGCGATGCTGTTAGGTGCTAACCTTGGTGCCAAAATGGCCATCAAAACGGGAGTACGTTATGTCCGTCCGTTGTTCTTGGTTGTATCCATTACCTTGATCGTGAAGATGGTGTATGAGTTGATTTTTACAGCTTAGTTTAAAGAACTTCTTGTACGTTACTGTAGTGGTGGGGAGGAAACAGGAGAAAACGCTCAGCTTCTAGGGCCACCCCCTGGGGGATTGACTGCACGACTCCATGCAAAAAGCGAAACCGCGTCCAAAGTAGTCCATTCACCGAAGTAATTTCAGAGGTGGACGCTTAAGAGCGTGTTTCGCTTTTTGCATTCCGTCTCGGTCGACGTCCCTAAGATCTTCGCTTATTTCTCCTGTTTCCTCTACGAGCTGTTCGTTCTTAAACGGGTTTTAAAAGCCATAAAAGATTGAAGAATCGCATCTGTCTCGATAGAGAAGAATATTTCCAGACGTAGCGACTTGTGGAGTCCTACCGAGCGGAGAAGG
>NZ_AKIX01000133.1:0-2059 GCF_000282075.1 Brevibacillus sp. BC25 | reverse complement strand
AAATCATTTAATGATAGACTCATTAACGCTTTCGCTGTTCAGTTTTCAAAGAGCATATCGTTCTTTTCTTTCGTCGTTAGCGCTTGTGGCGCCGACCTTTTAAACTATATCAGATCTTCTTTTGAAAATCAAGGGTTATTTTTAGAAGTTCGAAGTTTTTTTCATTCTCTCTAAAATTCCCTTCAAAAGCGACAAGAGTTATCATACCAAGCGGGAAGCAAAAACGCAAGCATTATTACCTAGAATTTTATCCCATCCTCTGTTCATCCAGAGCAGACAGCAATTCTCCCATAGAATGAATAACAATTCGCGGCATGAAAAGCTCCGGAAGCTCTGACAATAAAGGATTCTTGCACTCCCTTCTCCACTTCTCCAAGCAAAACAAACGCATTCCGTGATCATTTGTGCGCATCTGCGGTTGGAGCCTCAACAATTTCTCTGGCAATTTTCGTTCTATTAATATAGAGGTAACATGACTGCGATTAGCAAGTTGAATGTCATGATCCAAGCGATCTCCTACATGAGCGATTACTTGTCCCTGCAGTTTTTGCATAATAACGGGGTCAGGCTTGCCAGTACCTGCTCGTTCTGGCGTAATGATCTCATCAAAGTAATCCAGCACGCCTAATGCCTCCATTACTGGTGCCTGAAACTTGTAAAAGCCATTTGTGACTACTGCCAACGAAAAGCCTCGCTTCTTTATCTCCTCGAGCATCTGGGGAATTCCATCCTCGAGCAAATCAACCTTGGGCATTACAGAGTGTTTCCGAACCAGCAATTCAATATCAATCTTTTTTTCTATACATAATGCATCGCATCTACTAACAAGGATATCATCCCAATCATACGCTTCTACGTAGCGTTCTTGGGACATACGCCACTCATGCTCGGTTACCATTTCTGAAACAATATCATGCTCTCTTCCTAACTGACCGGAGATTACACGCGCAATCTCTGGAAATACCCAAGCCCCAAATGGGTTTTGCATCAAGGTTCCATCCAGATCAAAGCTAATCCAGCGTTTGCTCATTTTATCGCCCCCGACGTAAGTCCTTCGATACTCCCCAGATAGTGTAAGCACGCCTAACAGAATGGTGCTAAATTCTTCGCCCTTTAAATAGATAAGCGGATAAAAGAAGTCATCCCACACTCCGATCAGATGAACTATCCCCACGATCGCCAGTTTCATTGGCAGCATTAAGCCAAGCACAAAAAAAGAGACAGACGATTTGTCTGCCTCTCTTTGAAGAAAACGGCGAGCCGCTTTCTTACATCATGCCCATACCGCCCATGCCACCCATATCTGGCATGCCCATAGGAGCTTTGTTTTCTTCTGGTTTGTCAGCAATTACTGCTTCTGTAGTCAGGAACATAGCCGCTACAGATGCAGCGTTGGACAGTGCGGAGCGAGTAACTTTCGCCGCGTCAACGATACCAGCTTCGAGCATGTTTACATACTCTTCAGTTGCAGCGTTGAAGCCGATGCCTACTGCTTCTTTTTTCAGACGCTCTACGATTACAGAACCTTCGAGTCCTGCGTTCGCAGCGATTTGACGAACTGGCTCTTCCAGGGAACGGAGTACGATTTGTACACCTACAGCCTCTTCGCCACCTACATTGATCGCTTCAACCGCTTTGATTGCGTTGATCAAAGTAGTACCACCACCAGGTACGATACCTTCTTCTACTGCTGCGCGAGTAGAGTTCAGAGCGTCCTCGATGCGGAGTTTTTTCTCTTTCAGTTCGGTTTCAGTAGCTGCACCGACTTTGATTACTGCTACACCGCCAGCCAATTTAGCCAGACGTTCTTGCAGTTTTTCGCGATCGAAATCGGAAGTAGTATCTTCGATTTGTTGACGGATTTGGCTTACGCGGCCCTCGATGGAAGCCTTGTCGCCAGCACCTTCAACAACAGTTGTATTTTCTTTTGTAACCACGATTTTGCCAGCGCGGCCCAGTTGCTCCAGCTTAGCGGATTTCAGGTCCAGACCCAACTCTTCTGTGATTACTTCCCCGCCAGTCAGAGCAGCGATGTCTTGCAGCATAGCTTTGCGGCGGG
>NZ_AKIX01000132.1:0-613 GCF_000282075.1 Brevibacillus sp. BC25 | reverse complement strand
CTTACAGTTTATATCTTAGCAATATCATGCAGTATCCAGTTTTCAAGGAACAAATGGGTAGTTACTCGCAAGAGTAACTGCCTGGCAACGTCCTACTCTCCCGGCTCCCTGCGGAGCAAGTACCATCGGCGCTGGAGGGCTTAACGGCCGTGTTCGGCATGGGAACGGGTGTGTCCCCTCCGCCATCATCACCAGACGATTTGACTATTTCTCAAAAGTGACGAAGAGTAATGTAGCACATCTTCTTGTTCACTTTCAAGTACTTTTTTTGAAACTTTTTTGGTGGAGCTGAACGGGATCGAACCGATGACCTCCTGCTTGCAAGGCAGGCGCTCTCCCAACTGAGCTACAGCCCCATACTGGGGAAATATATGGTGGGCCTAGGCTGACTCGAACAGCCGACCTCACGCTTATCAGGCGTGCGCTCTAACCAACTGAGCTATAGGCCCTCGTAAGCCACAAAAAAAGACGTACTACTTCAAAGGCCAAAATCTGCGGCACTTCAAAGTTCTATATACGTCAGGGAGTTGATGCTCCCTCAAAACTGAACAGCGAACGTTGCGTTAACGGTCATATCTCCATAGAAAGGAGGTGATCCATCCGCACCTTCCGG
>NZ_AKIX01000131.1:0-1029 GCF_000282075.1 Brevibacillus sp. BC25 | reverse complement strand
AGTACTTGGCTTGGGACCAAGGGGTCGCAGGTTCGAATCCTGTCTTCCCGACCATGTTTCAAATGAATATGCCGGTGTGGCGGAATGGCAGACGCGCGCGACTCAAAATCGTGAGGGAAACCGTGGGGGTTCAAGTCCCTTCACCGGCACCATATTCAAGCGGGTGTAGTTCAATGGTAGAACTCCAGCCTTCCAAGCTGGTCGCGTGGGTTCGATTCCCATCACCCGCTCCATATTTTGCGGAGGGATACCGAAGTGGTCATAACGGGGCGGTCTTGAAAACCGTTAGAGTGCAAGCTCACGGGGGTTCGAATCCCTCTCCCTCCGCCACTTCTTTTTATTACGAATAATTATGGCGGCGTAGCTCAGATGGCTAGAGCGTTCGGTTCATACCCGAAAGGTCGGGGGTTCGATCCCCTCCACCGCTACCATAGGGGCATAGTTTAACGGTAGAACGAAGGTCTCCAAAACCTTTGGTGTGGGTTCGATTCCTACTGCCCCTGCCAAGGAACATTCTTAAAAACGTATACATTATGGCGGTCGTGGCGAAGGGGTTAACGCACCGGATTGTGGCTCCGGCACTCGTGGGTTCAAGTCCCATCGATCGCCCCATTTTTTTATAACTACAATATGTCTCAGTAGCTCAGCTGGATAGAGCATCCGCCTTCTAAGCGGACGGTCGGGAGTTCGAACCTCTCCTGAGACGTTTTACATGCGGTCGTGGTGGAATTGGCAGACACACCATCTTGAGGGGGTGGCGGGGCGACCCGTGCGAGTTCGAGTCTCGCCGACCGCACCATTAATTTAAATGAGGTTAAAAAACCTCTTGATTAATGAAAAATAATGTGTTATATTAAAAATCTACTCACGAAACACACAAGTTTAACTGAGTAGAAAAAATCACATAAAACTAAAAAGTTGTTGACTTTGAAAGTTGGATGTGATAAATTAAAGATCTGCACCGGGCATGGTGCAAAATGCTCTTTGAAAACTGAACAGCGAAAGCGTTAATGAGTCTATCATTAAATG